>JAICGT010000010.1 GCA_025922995.1 Fimbriimonadales bacterium | reverse complement strand
CAAGCCGACGGCAAAATTGCCGCGCCCGTCGAACGACTTGGGGTTGAGGCCCTGGAAGTCGCGCAATCGCGGGAACACGACGGTCATCAGCTTGTCCAAAAAGTGATACATCCTCTCGCCGCGCAGCGTTACCTTCGCGCCGATCTTCATTCCCTGCCGAAGCCGGAAGTTGGAAATAGCCTTCTTTGCAGTCGTCACGACCGGTGCCTGGCCGGTAATCGTCGTCAGGTCGCGCACGGAGTTGTCGAGCTGCTTGCCATCCTTGATGGAGTCGCCAACACCCATGTTTACGACGATCTTATCGAGTCGCGGCGCCTGCATCGGGGTTTTGTAATCGAACTCCTTCATAAGCGCAGGCAATACCGTCTCCGAATAATGCTCGCGCAGACGGCTTCTCGGCGGCTTGGCAACCGCCTTTGTATCCTTCTCTTTTTCCTTCGTTTTCGCCATCGTTAATTCTCTATGTGTCTATCGTCTCTTTGCTCTTTTTGGCATACCGCACGCTTTTGCCGTCCTCGACACGTCGTCCGACTCGCGTCGGCTCGTCCGTCTTGGGGTCGATGAGCATTACTTTGCTAACATGCAACGGCGCGGCCATTTTCAGACGCTGCCCTTGCTCGCCGACTGCGCGCGGCTTTTGGTGCTTGGTTACCGCGTTCAGTGGAACGGTCTTGCCATCCTTGTCCTTGTCATGCCCTTCGACGAGAACCATCATTCTCTTAGGCATAACCTTGGCTACCCTTCCTCGGGCACCCTTGTCCTTGCCGGCGATGATCATGACATTGTCGCCTTGCCTCAGCTTTAGCTTTATCGTCGGTTTCTTCTTTGCTACCATTTTCCTAAAGCACCTCCGGAGCGAGCGAGACGATTTTCATGAATTCTTTCTCGCGCAGTTCGCGTGCAACGGGGCCGAAAATTCGCGTGCCGCGCGGCTCCTTTTGGGGAGTGATCAGAACGCATGCGTTGTCGTCAAATCGCAGCGTGCTGCCGTCTGCCCGGCGAATGTTCTTCTTGGTGCGGACGATAACGGCGCGGATGACTTCGCCCTTCTTCACGGGCATATTCGGCGTTGCGACCTTGACGCTGGCGACGATAACGTCACCGACGCGGCCATAACGCGGCTGCGAGCCTTTAAGGACGCGAATGCACATCACGTCTCGCGCACCGGAATTATCGGCAACTTTTAATCTTGTGTACTGCTGAATCATGGTCTACTTAACCTTCTCGATAATCCTGGCCACGCGCCATCGCTTTTCCTTGCTGATGGGACGTGTTTCCGAAATCTCGACGAGGTCGCCCACGTCGCAGTTGAGCTCGTCGTGCGCTTTGAAGCGCTCGGAACGCAGAACCGTCTTGCGATAGAGCGGGTGCTGAACCTGTCGCTGCACGCCGATAACGACGGTCTTATCCATTTTGTTGGATAACACCCGCCCCTGGCGCGTCTTACGACTGTTTCGGGATGTGGATGTGGTTTCAGCCACTATTTATCTCCTCGTTTCATTTCTGTAATTAGTGTTAGGATTCGCGCGACGTTGTGACGACGGTTCTTGACCATATTCACATCCTTGTCCTCGCGAAACACGAGCTTGCGCCGATCTTCATACAGGGCGGCGCGCTCTTTATCGAGCATCGTCTGGAGGTCTTCCAGACTTTTGCTTCTCAATTCTTTCGTGCTAAGCGCTTTCATCAGTTTCCTCGGCCGGGGCGTCGCCCATCATTTCGTCCGTCTCTTCGGCCACGGGCTCTTCGTGCACGATGTTCGGCTTGACAACAACTTCGTCCGTCTCGTGCATTTCCTCGACGTGGTCGGGCATGTCGTGCCGTGTCAGGAATTTCGTCCTAATCGGGAGCTTATGCGCAGCCAATCGCATGGCTTCCTTCGCCACGTCCTCGGCTACACCGGACATTTCGAACAGCACTCGGCCCGGCTTCACGACGGCCACCCAGCCTTCAGGAGAGCCTTTGCCCGAACCCATTCGAGTTTCCGCGGGCTTCTTCGTAAACGGCTTGTCCGGGAAGATGCGAATCCAAATCTTTCCACCACGGCGGATGTGCCGGGTCATGGCGATTCGAGCGGCCTCGATCTGCCGGTTGGTGATCCACGCCGGATCGAGCGCTTGAATCCCGTACTCGCCGAAATCCAGCTTTGCGCCACCCTTGGCGAGCCCCTTCATGCGGCCGCGCGAGACCTTTCGTCGCTTAACGCGCTTAGGCATTAACATCGGGTGTCACCTCCTCGACGGCGAGCGCCGCTTCGACCGGAGCCTCTACCGGCGCGGCTTCTTCTACCGGCTTATCTTCAACTTTCTTGCGCGGGCGCCGCTCGCTCTCGCGAGGCGGCGGCTCTTGCGCCATGCGAAGCTTGTCCGGCAAGACCTCGCCTTTGTAAATCCATACGCGCACTCCGACAACACCGTAGGTTGTTTTTGCTTCGGCTCGGCCGTAGTCGATATCGGCTCGGATCGTGTGGAGCGGAACTTTGCCCATTTTCTCCACTTCGGTTCGCGCGATCTCAGCGCCGCCGAGACGACCTGATGAAATGATCTTGATGCCCCTGCCGTTGTTGCGAAGACAGCGTCCAACCGCCTGGCGCATGGCGCGCCGGTGCGAAATTCGTCGCTCCAATTGCTGCGCGATACTCTCGGCGACGAGTTGCGCGTCGAGCTCCGGCTGTCGAACTTCGTGGACGTTCACGTGGACTTGAGAATTCTTATCGACCTTGCCGACAATTCGCTGAAGGTCCTGCGTCAGTTCGTCGATGCCCTTGCCCCCGCGACCGATAACGGCGCCCGGACGGGCCGTGTGCAACGTCACGCTAACGCGATTTGCCGCTCGCTCGATATCGACACGGCTAATGTTGCCCATGCCGAGTCGCTTCTTGATAAAAGTGCGAATCTGATGATCGCCGAGAAGAAGATGCTTGTACAGCTTCTTGTCCGCAAACCAATGGCTGTCCGCATCGCGGATGACGCCAAGTCTAAACCCTATTGGATGTACTTTTTGACCCAATGATTACTCCTGCTTTCCTTCTTCCTCGACGGGTTCCGCCGGCTCTTCGACTAAATCTTCTGCCGGCGCATCTGCCTCCGGCGCTTCGGCTTCCGGAGCCGCTTCCACGACTTCCTCGACCTGTTCCTCAGTTGTTTCAGTCGACTCTGTCTCGACCGCGGCGGCCTCAGCTACCTGCTCGTCTTTCTTCTTGCCGCCCTTCTTCTTTGCATCGAATTTCGGACGTGGCTTCGGGGAGGCGTTGCTCTTTCGAACTTCGAAGGGCTCGCCCTCGCCGAGCGTGATCGTAATGTGGCACGTGCGCTTGAGGATCCGGTTTGCCCTGCCCTGCGCTCGAGCCTTGATTCGCTTGTACCGCAAGCCCTCATCGACTTCGATGCGTGAAATCATCAGCGAGTCTGCATCGAGTTTGCCGGTGTCGACCGCGTTCGCGACAGCGCTCATCAGAACTTTGCGCATCAGGAATGCGGCTTTGCTCGGGTGATACCGAAGCTCGGCGGCGGCCATTTGCGCGCTCTTGCCCTTAATCTCATGTGCGACCAGCCGCGCTTTGCGCGGAGGCACTCTCAATCGTCTTCCACTTGCCTGAACTTCCATTACTTATCGCGCACCTTTTTGAAGACAAAATCCGCAGTGAGCTTGCCGCCCATTTCTTCCGACTCTGTCACGTAACTGCCTTCTGCTTTTACGAGTTTCCCGTTTTCCGTATTGAAATATGCCGTGTACTCGTATTTTCCCGAAACATCGTTTTTCGGTGATTCGGTCAATTCCATCGAAACCTTGGCGACGTGCTCCTCATAAAGCATCCCTGTCGCGATTAATTTGCCATTGCCTTCGACTTTCGTATCGTCGCTGTTCCAAGTGAACTTGAATTCCTTGCCCAGTGCGATTTTCTGATTCGGAAGAATGCAAAAAATCTCCAGTCCGGCGATCGGGTTCTCGTCGTCGTTCGCTGCCTCGGTTCCGTATACCATCGGCAGCCCGAAAGCATCCCACTCTAAAGTCCGACTCTTCGGCTGTTCGTCCAGCGGCGCATCTTCGCCGCCGAACATCATTTTCACGTCTTTGTACGATGCCTCGACTTTTGCGCCTTTGGGCGTCGTCTCGGCGACCTTCCAAATGACTTCGCCGGACATCGTGATTTTTTCCTCCATGCCGGGCAGCGTCATGCTCATTTCGTGCAAATAAGCCTGCGACTCGCCGGCTTTATACGTTCGAGCAAGGTTCACCTCGATTGCAGCAGCGGCCGCTCCACCCTGTGGGGCGGCGGCTAAAACTGCTGTAGCGAGAAGAACCGTAATCATGCTTTATCGAACCTTGCTTGCCCTATCACCGCCGTGGCCGCGGAAGGTTCGTGTCGGCGCAAACTCGCCGAGCTTATGCCCGACCATGTTCTCGGTGACGAAGACCGGAATATGCTTACGCCCGTCGTGAACGGCGATCGTGTGGCCGATCATGTCCGGAACGATCGTGCTACGCCGCGACCAAGTCTTGATAAGCTGCTTCGTGCCGCTCTCGTTCATGGCGTCGACTTTCTTGATTAGGTGATCGTCGATAAATGGGCCTTTCTTGATACTTCTCGGCATTACTTAGATCCTCGTCGGCGGACGATAAACTTGTCGGACTTCTTGTTCCGGCGCGTCTTCGTGCCCAAAGCTTTGGTGCCCCAACGGTCGACTGGGCCTTTCTTTCTTCCAATCGGCGATTTGGCCTCACCGCCTCCGTGTGGGTGATCCCGCGGAGTCATTGCGACACCACGAACGTGGGGACGTCGTCCCAAGCCCCGGTTCTTGCCCGCCTTGCCGATCGACTCGTTCTCGTGCTCGGAATTGCCGACCTCGCCTATCGTTGCGCGGCACGTGCCGAACAGCCTTCTCATTTCGCCGCTCGGCAATCGGACGGTGACGTAGTCGCCTTCCTTTGCCATTAACTGTGCGAACATTCCAGCGGAGCGAACCATCTGGCCGCCTTTGCCGGGCTGCATTTCCAAGTTGTGGATACGCGAACCGAGCGGAATGCTCATCAGCGGAAGGCAGTTGCCGTTGCGGATGTCGGCATCCGGCCCGCTCATGAGCATGTCGCCGACCGAGATTCCGTCCGGCGCCACGATGTACCGCTTTTCGCCGTCGCGATAGTGGAGCAACGCGATGCGGCTAGTGCGATTCGGGTCGTACTCGATGTGCGCAACCTTGGCTTCGATGCCGTCCTTGTTGCGTTTGAAGTCGATAATTCGGTATCGACGTTTGTTGCCGCCGCCGCGCCAGTGTGCAGTGGTGCGCCCGGTGTTGTTGCGTCCGCCCGATTTGGACATTTTCGCGAGCAGGCCTTTCTCAGGCGACTTGCGCGTGACGTCGCGATAATCGGAGGTAGCCGAAAAACGACGTCCTGGCGATGTTGGTTTATGCTTCTTGACCGGCATGTTAGGCTCCGAAATCCTCTAGGACCTGTCCCTCGGCCAAGGTTACGATCGCCTTCTTGCGATCCGGGCGACGTCCTGCCGTACGGAACCCGCTGCGGGCGCCTTTGCCGTGCACGGTGATCATATTCACCTTCATCACCTTGATCCGGTCCTTGTCCTTTTTCTTGTCGCGGTTGTAAATCTCTTCGACCGCTTCGGCGACTTCGATGCGGTTGGCCTTCGGCGCGACGAAAAACACGTACTTGCCGGCATACTTCAGTTCCTCGCTCTTTTCCGTGAGAGCCGGGCGAAGGATGATTTGCTCGGGAGGCATTTTCAAGCCCAGGCCTCCTCGATCTTTTTGAGTGCAGCTTTTGCCATAACGATCTTGTGGGCGACCAACAGGTCGCGTGTGCTGAAAGACTGGGTCTTGACAGCATCAGCGCCGGCTTTTACATTGGCCGGCGCTGTTCGAACTTCGATTTTTGAATCTTCCCCGTTGCGCAGATTTCGGAAGCACTTGTAGGTTGCCTCGTCATACTCGGGGAGGATGACAAGCACGCGCTTGGCTGCCGCAATGCCCGCCTTTTCCAAGAACTCTACAGCCGACTTCGTCTTCGGGGTGTCGAATGCGATGGTATCCACCATGATCACGTCGCCGTCGTCGATGCGGGCTGTCAGCGCCGCCTTCAGCGCGAGCCGTCGCTCCTTCTTGTTGACCTTTTGATCATAAGAACGCGGTTTGACGGCATGAGCCATGCCGCCGTGGGCGTAGTGCGGAGCGCGGATCGACCCCTGCCGAGCGCGCCCGGTCTTCTTCTGCTTGTAAGGCTTTCGGCCGCCGCCACGAGTCTCGCTGCGCGTTTTGGCGCATTGCGTTCCCTGCCGCTTGTTCGCTTCCTCAGCTACGACAACACGATGCAGCGTCGAGACTTTCGCCTCGGCGCGCATGCTGTCGCTCAATTCTATCTTTTGCGATTTAGTTGCCATCTTTCTAGATGCCCTCTGCCCGACGGCAGAAAACCCTCCGCGCGATGCGGACGCGCGAACGACCGGGCTCTGACGCTTTGGATATCGGCTTCGGCGCGAAACGACCTGCGCTTCACGCTAGCGTGTCATTGTGCCACTTATCGCCCTCGGGTGTCAACTACCGGGACGACTTAAACACCTGCACCAAGCCGCCGTTCGGCCCGGGAACACTCCCAGACACAAGCAGCAAATTCCGCTCGGCATCCACCTGAACGATCTTCAAACCGCCCTGCGTCACCTGCTCATGCCCCATGTGCCCAGGGCCCTTCTTGCCCTTGAAAACACGAGCCGGACCCGTCGCGCCGTTCGATAGCGGCCGCCGATGCGTCATGTAGCCGTGCGTCATGTGCTGGCCCTTGAACTTCCAGCGCTTCACAACGCCCGCAAAGCCCTTGCCCTTGCTGATCCCGCGAACCGTGATCTTCTCGCCGGGTTCGAAGATATCCGCGCCGACAACCTGCCCGGCCTCGACAGCGATATTGTCCGTCCGAAACTCGCGCATCACTTTTAGCGGGCCTGCGCCGGCTTTCTTGAGGTGCCCGGCTTGCTGGAAGGTCACCTTCGCGGCCTTCTTGTCGCCATAGCCGACCTGCACGGCGCTGTAGCCGTCCGCCGCTAGGGTCTTGATCTGCGTGACCGTGACGGGGCCCGCTTCGATAACGGTGACCGGGACCATATGTCCCGCGTCGTTAAATATGTGGGTCATGCCCACTTTCTTGCCGAGAATTCCAGGCAACATTTTATTTTCTCCTTCAGCCTCCACCGGCGGTGCGGATCGCATTCCGGCGTTGCCCCTGTGTGCCGAGGGTCGCCGCGTCCGTGCCTATTGAGGCCGGCGCTTATTGTACCGTCTTCTTCTCGTTAGTTTCGGATGTAACTGATGTATGTGCGGTTGTCAGGCCCCGAATCCGACGAACTCGCTCCGGAAATCCGATTGCGAGCCAAACCAGGTACGCCCCCTGGATAAGCCGCAACCAGACCGGATCACCAGGCTTAGCGAAAATGACGCTAAGAATAATCGCACCCTCTATCAACCACCACCCGACCATCTCTGCCTTCGTAAGTCCATCTCTCACGGAGTCGTCGAAATGCTCACCGTCGGCGACACGTCGCCCACACGAGCATTCCCCTCGAGGCCCTGCGCGCTGAACGTCGCGTGCCACGGGCCGAGGGCTGCGAGTGATGACGGGTACCAATCTGTTGTAGCCATGAGTGTTCCTCCCTGTTTCGGTGCTCAAATTGTACTCCGCAGGCTTCTGGCTGTCATCGCCAGAGCTCTGGTGGTCATTTTTTGGCTCTGGCTGCCATCGCCAGAGTTCTGGCTGTCAGTTTTTGGCTCTGGCTGCCATCGCCAGAGGTCTGGCTGTCAGTTTTTGGCTCTGGGAGTCATCGCCAGAGGCCTGGCTGTCATTCCCAGAGGGCTAGGAGTCATCGCCAGAGTCCTGGGAGTCATCGCTAGAAGACTCTTCAACGTCCTCCGACTTGAAAGCGCGCAGCGTCATGTACACAATGGTGCCCCCAGCCATCGCGCCGAGCATGATAGCAAAGAACCGTCGATACGGTTCATCCAACTTGCGAATTAGGGGGTAGCCAACCGCGAGGCAAAGCGGCAAAACCAGAAGCGCAACCACCAGGTTCCGAACTCGCTTCCTCTTCTCCTGGTTCATAAGCGGATGTTACCGTCTAAGCGCCAGCGACCCATCCGCCGCCGACGAGCGTCTATAACCCGAGAGGAGAACTATGGTACTAACAGCTTTGATCGCAGGCGCCGCCTTGACGCCTGCGCCCCTGCAACTCGCCGTTTCGTCGGCATCGCTTTTCAAAAACGGCTACGCCGTCGTGGTGCGCGAGGCGCCGCTATCCGGCAACGGTGAATACGTGATCGAGGACATGCCGCAAGCCGTCCTCGGCACGATGTGGATTTCCGCAACGCCCGGCACGAAGATCAGCAGCGTGATCGTCACCAATCAGGAAACCGAGACCGAAACCCCGGCGCAATCCTTGGATGAAATTCTGCGTGCCAACGTCGGCCGCGTTTTGAAGATGCGCGTCGGCGAACGGATTCTGGAGGGGCGTCTTTTATCCGCCGATGGGCAGGTGCTTGTAATTCAAGAAGAAGGCGGCACGAGGGTCATTAATAAGAATGCGGTTTATGAGATATCTGCAGACGGCGGTCTGATTTGGAAGACTCCGTCGAAAACTTCCAAACCGGTTATGAAGGTGAATCTCACCGCCGGCCCCGGCGCAAAGCTTTCGATTGTTTCTTTGGAGCGCGGGCTTACTTGGATGCCCGGTTATTCGATCGACATTTCGAACGATAAGAAGTTGAAATTGGTTTCAAAAGCCACAATCCTGAATGATTTGGCGAATTTGCCGAAAATCGAAGTTCGGCTGATTACAGGCTTTCCTAACGTGCCTTTCATAGGATATTGGGATCCCTTGACTTCGCGACAATCGGTGGACCAATTTACGGGTCAGCTCATGCAGATGGGCACGCCGCAACAGTTGCGCGAGCGGCGTGATGCATTTGCGAATACGCTCGGCCAGGCGGCTGCGCCCTCCGGCGGTTTCGACGAGGCATTCAACATCAGCCCACTACCCGGGCTGTCTGCTGAGGACCTGTTCTTCTATCGATTGCCGAATGTCGAAATGAAAAAGGGCGACCGTGGTTATTTTATTCTGCTCGCGTTGGAATCGGATTTTTCGCACCTTTATGAGTGGGATATTCCGGACAAAGTCAACAACAACAGATATACGCAGGACGAGGATAAGCCAGGCGATGTTTGGCACAGCCTGAAATTCAAGAACACGTCGAACCAGCCCTTGACGACCGGTCCCGCTACCATCTTTAAGAATGGCGAGATTCTCGGGCAGGACTCGCTGATGTACACCAGCGTCGGTGCCGATGCCGTCGTTAAAATGACCAAGGCGCTGGATGTTCGGGCGGACGATTTCGAGGAAGAGATCGCGCGCGAAGTCTTGACGCAAACGGTGCGTGGCAACTGGTACGACGTCGTCACCTTGAAGGGGACATTGAGCGTCATCAACCGCAAGTCGGAGGCGATCGAGATCAAGATATCCAAGGAACTGACCGGCGAGATGGCCGGAGCGGACGACAACCCGAAGGTGCGGACGATCACCCGCGGCCTGCGCGCGGTCAACCCGAGGCAGCTGCTGGAATGGACGATTCCGCTGAAGGCTGGGGAGAAGCGGACGATCACTTACACGTATAAGGTGCATCTCTTGCGGTAAGGAGCCGAGGTCGAGAGGCCGTATGGTTGCAGCCTGCCCCAGCCGGCAGTTACCCCGCGAAAGCCGGAGCGAAGGCTTCAAACACTCCCAGAGTTGCGGTATACTACATTCCCGTGCTGGAGAAAGAAATCTTCGGAGAGGAGCATGGGAACGTCTTGCAAGAGGCACCGATTCGGTGTCTCTTTTTTGTTGCGACTCTCAGGCACGCTGGACGTGGTAGGCCGGACTCATCCGAGCGGGCAAGGGCGCCCTTTGGCCGACGCCTCATGAGACGAAATCAAGGATAGGAGACACTCAAGAAATGGACCCCAAAAAGGCAATCGCGTTTGCCCAAGAAAACAACGCCCAGATCATCGACTTTCGGTTTACCGACCTTCCGGGTACCTGGCAGCATTTCAGCATGCCTGCCGCGACTTTCGATGAAGAACTGTTCGAGGACGGCCTCGGCTTCGACGGATCGAGCATCCGCGGCTTCCAGACGATCAACGAATCGGACATGCTGCTTGTGCCCGACCCGGACACGATCTTCATGGATCCGTTTACCGATGTTCCGACGGCGGTCGTGTTCTGCGACATCGAGGACCCGTTGACCCGAGAGCCTTACAGCAGGGACCCGCGCTACATAGCAAAGAAAGCCCAGATGTATCTGCGACAGACCGGCATCGCGGACATCGCCTACTTCGGGCCGGAAGCGGAGTTCTTCTTGTTCGACGACATAAAGTATTTCAGCGAGCAGCACCGCGCGGGATACGTGATCGACAGCGAGGAGGGGCCCTGGAACACCGACAAGGAATCGGGCCCAAACCTCGGCTACAAGATGCGCCCTAAGGGCGGCTACTTCCCTTGCCCGCCGAACGATCGCTTGCAAAACGTCCGCACGGACATCATGCTGAAGCTTATCGAGGCGGGGATCGAGACGGAAATCCACCATCACGAGGTGGGGGCAGCCGGCCAGTGTGAAATCGACATCAAATACGATGAGCTGCTTCGGGTTGCAGACAAGCTCCAAAAGTACAAGTACATCGTCAAGAACACGGCGTTCGAGTACGGCCTGAGCGCAACGTTCATGCCGAAGCCAGTTTACGGCGACAACGGCAGTGGCATGCATGTGCACTCGTCGCTTTGGAAGAACGGCGAAAACATCATGTATGACGAGTCGGGTTATGCCGGACTGAGCGACGCTGCTCGCCACTACGTGGGCGGCATCTTAAAGCACGCTCCTTCGTTATTGGCGTTTACAAACCCGACGACGAACAGCTATCGCAGGCTCGTTCCGGGATATGAGGCTCCGATCAACTTGGTGTATTCACAGCGCAACCGCTCGGCGTGCGTTCGCATTCCGATGTACTCGGGCAGCCCTAAGGCAAAGCGGGTCGAGTTTCGCGCGCCCGATCCTTCCTGCAATCCGTATCTTTGCTTCTCCGCGATTCTGATGGCTGGCCTCGACGGCATCGAGAATCGAATCGAGCCGCCTGCTCCGCTGGACAAGGACCTCTACGAGTTGCCTCCGGAGGAGAAGGCGGACATCGCACAGACTCCGGGGACTCTCGACCTTGTTCTAGATGCGCTGCAGAAGGACCACTCGTGGTTGCTAAAGGGCGATGTGTTCACCGAGGACATCATTAAAAACTACATCGACTACAAGAGGAAGCATGAGGTGGAGGCGATCGCTCTGCGGCCGCATCCGCATGAGTTCTTCCTTTATTACGACGCGTAGTTACTCCGTCGGCGGGCGGCGCTCGCGCCTCCCGCCGGCACCGACACGGGCGGCAGGTAAAATTGTGCCCGAATGACCGACGAAATCAAGGAATCGGACGAAGAGATCATCTTTGATGAAGCCGAGCCCGAGCCGGACGCCAATCCTCTCGAAAAACGCGTTGCGGAACTCGAAAACCTACTCGCCGACGCCGAAGACGAGAAACTTCGCGCAGTAGCAGACTTTCAGAATTATCGGCGGCGATCTTTGCAGGAGGCTGCGCATAACCGCGAGATCGCAACGGCCGCACTCACCGAGAAGCTTCTGCCCCTGCTCGACAACTTCGCCCGCACGATCGCAGCGGCGGAATCCGGCGCCGACTCAAATTCGTTGATTGAAGGGGTTCGGCTCATGGATCGCCAGTTGAGAGCTGCGCTCGAAGAGATCAACGTCCGGCCCATCGATGCGCTCGGCCAGCACTTCGACCCTCACCTTCACGACGCGGTGCTGACAGAGAACAGCGACCAACCCGAGGGGACTGTCTTAGAGGTGATCGAGCCCGGCTACAAGATGGGCAGACGAGTCTTGCGCCCGGCAAAGACCAGGGTCAGCAAGGGCCCTGCCGAATGAGCCTCTTCGGCACGGACGGAATTCGAGGATTAGCAAATACCAGACTTTCCCCGGATCTTGCGGTGCGCCTGGGAAGAGCAGCGGGTATTTGTTTAGTGCTACAGGGTGGGTCCAGTGTCGTTATCGGAAGGGACACGCGTCGCAGCGGCGGAATGTTGGGTGCGGCGCTCGCGGCCGGTTTCAATTCGGCGGGGGTAGACACCGTGTCGCTCGGTGTCGTACCAACGCCGACGATATCGCACGCGGTTCGAATCGGCGACCGGTTCGACATGGGAGCGGTAATTTCGGCGAGTCATAATCCCGCGCCTGATAACGGAATAAAGTTCCTCGGCCACGACGGTCGGAAGCTGACAGACGAAATGGAGGCCGCTATCGAGGCCGAAATGACCACTGAGCCGTCTGTCACCGGCTCGAGCCTGGGCCTCTTGAAGCAGGACCGGGAGCCCGCGGAAGCCTACTTGCAGTGGCTGGCGGGGCTGTTGCCGGAGCGGCTCGATGGTTTCAAGTTGGCAGTCGATTGCGCAAACGGAGCCGCTTATGAACTTGCGCCACGGTTGCTACAGCAGTT
>JAICGT010000009.1 GCA_025922995.1 Fimbriimonadales bacterium | reverse complement strand
TCGCTGCCGTCGGTCGAGCGTTGGTAAGGCACAGTTGGATCGGATATCCGGCCGAGTAGTTCGTAGCGGAGTCCTGTCGCCTTGATGGCGCGGTCACTCGGCGCGGCGACATCCGTCATGTGACCGACGCGCTCGGACAGTAGCGTCAATTGGGAATCCGCTAGCCTTTGGACTGATGTTGCGTCCGGACAGAAGACGCGGTAGGAAAACCAGTCGGCTGCCTGCGACATCGCAAAACAAGCCGCGAACAGAAGCAAGGCGACGACTCTCACTGGCTTATTGACGGCTCGCCAGACCTGAATCGTTGGCAATGACGGCTGAAGCGAACTTGTTGAAGGCAGAATAACAAGCGGGGCAGCCGAAAAGTCCGCCCTCCGCTACGGACTCGAAACGTGTGCTGCAACCCGGGCACTCGTCTAAATCGAAGGGACCGTCGACTCCAGTAACCATCGGCAGAGCAATTCGCCTGGACAAAAGCGAATCAAAGCAAGCCCGGCACACCGCGCGATCTTCGATCAATGCAAAGCCCGCATTTCCGCAATCAGAGCAGCGTTTAGAAAGCCGTGCCGTTCTGGGTCTCCTTGCGGAACATGTCGATCACCTTTCCGGTGATCTCTCCAGGAGTGCCGCAGCCGATCTTCTTTTCGTCGACGCTCACCAGCGGGATCACTTCCGCCGCCGTACCGGTCAAGAACGACTCGTCGGCAGCGAAGAGGTCGTAAAGCGTCATAAACTCCTCGCGGACTGTCATCCCGGAGTTGCGACAAAGGTCGATCACAGTCTGTCGCGTGATGCCGCCTAAGATTCCGCAAGAGATGTGCGGCGTCGACACGACGCCGTCGCGAACTACAAAAATGTTGTCACCTGTTGCCTCAGCCAGATACCCCTCGGTGTTCAGCATGATTCCCTCTCCTGCGCCTTGTCGGTTCGCTTCCAGCTTCGCGTAGATGTTAGCTACATAGCGGCCGATCGTCTTCAGGCGCGGATCGAGGCTCTGCGGCGGGATCACCCGGGTGCTTACGCTGACTGCCCTTAGGCCGAGTTCGTACGCCTCCGGTGGATAGAGCGAAATCGTGCTGACCATGACCATCACGTTGGGCTTCCGATCGATGTTGCGTGGGTCGAGGCCGAGTCCCGTGCCACGGGTGACGTTGAGCCGAATGTAGCCATCAGTGAGATCGGCCTGCTTGCAGACGTCGAGGACGACCTCCTTCATCTCATCGACGCCCATCTGCATCTCAAAGCCGAGGTACCTGATGCCTTCGTAGAGCCTGCGAAGGTGTGCGTCGAGCTTGAAAACCTTCCTGTTGTAGAAGCGGATTCCCTCGAAGAGTCCGTCACCATAGAGATGCGCATGGTCTGCCGCGGGCACAACCGCGTCTTCCAAGTTCTGCACCTTGCCGTTGAGCCAAACCAACTTTGACATGGCTGCAGATTACCCCGTCGGTCGAAGGCTTGCGACAGTCTTCCCGCCATTCAGCAGAGAGCAGACGCCCAGAGATTTATCGTATCGCGCCGGCAACTTGCTCCACAAATGCCAGCGCCTCGGTGGCAACGCGCTCGGACGAGACGCGCTCCATGCAGCGATGGTCGATCGGGCATTCCTTCAGCAGGCAAGGACTGCACTCAACCGGCTCACGGATCACCAGGGCAGTCGCGCTGGAAGGCCCGGTCGCGACCTCGTCTGTTGGGCCGAAGATCGCGACGGTCGGTACTCCGAGCGCGGCCGCGACGTGCATGCCTCCCGAGTCGTTCGTGAGGAGCACATCACAGCCTGCGATAAGGTCGATGAACTCGCGGGCGGAAGTCTTACCGGCGAGGTTGTATCCGCCTACTGAAACGCCCTGTAACACGCGGTCGCAGAGCTCGACCTCCGATGCGGTTCCAAATACCACAACCTTCGCGTCGAGGCGCCTCGCGACGGCATCGGCCGCCTCAGCGAAGCGATCGGGTGACCATTGCTTTGCCCGGCTATTGGCAGCACCGGGGCTAACGCCGACCCAACGCGACCCGATCACTCCCTTTCGCGCCCAAAAGTCTCGTGCAGCACTTCGAGCCTCGCCGACGGACTCGAACCGGATTTCAGGAGAAGCGGGAAATTCAGCGATCAAGCCCGCCCTACGCAGCATTTCAAGGTAGTAGAACCGCTCGTGCTTTTGGACTTCGCCAGGCTTGGGCGCCGCAAGCGCGTTTGTCAGTAGAAAGCCGCGGCGATATCTGTCATAGCCGATGCGCTCGGGAATCCGAGCGAGCCAGGGGGTGATCGCTGAGTCGAGAGAGTTAGGCAGGATAATGGCGCGGTCGAAGCGTTGCGACCGAAGCTCTCGCGAGAGCTTCCAACGTCCAATCGGACCGGCATGCGAGCCGTTGTCGTCGAACCGGATCAGGTGGTCGCTGAGGTTTTCTCTGCTGTACAACTCTGCGATCGCGGGTCGCGCGAGCAGCGTGATTTCCCAACCGTCGTGGACACGCCGAATCTCGCGCAACGCCGGCAGCGACATCACGGCGTCGCCGATCCAGTTCGTGGCTCGGACTAGCAGTTTCATGGTCTGGGCTACTCCGGCGTTTTAAACGTCTCGATGTTGTGCTTCACTGCGTTCAAGAAGTTAGCGGCGCCGACGCCGTTGATTACTCGGTGGTCGAACGTGAGCGAGAGGTTGACCATCCGAACGAAGTCGTAGCCTCCCATCTTCGCGACAGGATGCCAGAACGCTTCGCCCAGGAAGAGGGTCGCGACGGACGGCGAAACGACGACGGGCACCGCGTCATGTAGGCCGAAAGCCGCCATGTTGGTAATGCTGAGGGTCGTGGCTTCAGTGGCTTGGTCGTTCCCGTCTCGCGCCTTTTCGATTTGGGCTCGGGCTGCCTGGGCGAAATCCTGCCAGGAAAGGCCATCGGCGTTCGGCACGACCGCGGTAACGAGCTCGTCGCCCGGTAGCGCCACGGCAATGCCGACGTTTGCGCCCTTGTAGGTTCGCAGTGTGGTCTCGTTCGGCATCGTACTGCGAAACTTTGGGTGATCCGCCATCGCGCGCACGACGCACCACGCCATCATCGTAAACGCGCTCGGCCCGCCGCCTTTCTCTTTGATTGCCTCACGGGCGGTTTCGATAGCATCCCAGCGGCATCGCACCATGATCGTACCGGGCACGCATAGCTGAGATCCTCTCGCTAATCGATAAGCCAGGGTCTGTTGACGCTTTGGAAGTTCGAACTCGTCGAACTCTGCGGTCGTCTTGAGGGTCTTTGGCGGCTCGGTCGCCGCCGCCGGCGCTGTTGTCGGGCCCGCCAGATAGCGTTCGACGTCCACAGGCATCAACTTCGAGCCCGCGGCCGGAATCAGGTGAGCCTGGTCCAGCAGCCCCTTTTCTTTCAAGATGCGCCGTGTTCGGGGAGGCACCTGGGCGTTTCGAACAGGCCCCTTCTCGACAATCACGGACGCCGAGGCGACCGGCTCGGCTTCGGCTGCCGCCGGTTTGGGAGTCGGGCCATGTCCGGCCGCCATCTCGCGAACGCCGTCGGCCACTTCCATCTTGGCGATCTCGGTCCCGATCGGCAGGACCTTTCCCTCATCGGCGGTCCACTCGACGAGGGTGCCGTCGTAGGGCGACTCTACATCCATGACAGCCTTGTCGGTCTCCATCTGATAGAGAGGGTCGTCTCGGCGCACTTTGTCACCGGGGTTCTTAAGGAAGCCAACGAGCCGCGCCTCTTGCAGCCCCTCGCCCATTTGCGGAATTCTTACGGAAATAACCGGCATGGTTCGTTCTTCGCCCTTGAAGCGGACGGTCTCATTCTATCACGTGGCACTGTATGGCGTTCGAACTCTCCGTTAGACGCGGTTATGCGTTTTCTTTATTGTCCGTTTGGGCTCTGCGGAATTTCGCAAAAGCGTCGACGGCTTCCATCACTTCGATGGGAATGGCAAGAACTACGGTATTCGACGCCGTCGGGCCGAGGCCGTCGATCGTTTGCAGGGATCGTAGCTGCATCGCTCCGGGGCTCTTCGCCATCGTCGCTGCCGCAGCCGATAGGTTTTCCGCTGCCAGTCGGTCGCCTTCCGATTTGGTTATGTTCGCCCGCTTTTCGCGCTCGGCGGCGGCCTGCCGAGACATGACGCGCTTGAGGTCTTCCGGCAAGATGATGTCCTGAATACGAATTCCCGCTACTTCGAGTCCCCAGTGCTCGGTTTCGCGGGTAACCAACTGCTCGATCTCGTGACCGATCGACTCACGTTCGGTAAGGACTTCGTCGAGCTGCCTCCCGCCGATGACATCGCGGAGGGCTGTCCTCGCGTATTGCTGGATTGCAAGCAGATAGCTCTGCACGTTTATGATTGCCTGGTCAGGCCGAGCGACTTGCAGGAAGATCACGCCGTCGATCGAAACCGGGACGTTGTCCTTGGTGATCGCCTCTTGGCGCGGGATGTCCAGCGTGATTACGCGCGTGTCGACCGTCTGCACAGAGTCGATCAGCGGGATAACCATAAACAAGCCCGGCCCTTTCACCGAGCTGAATTTGCCCAACCGAAAAACGACCGCGCGCTCCCATTGAGCGGCGATTCTGATCATCGATGCGAGAATTCCCGAGAAGATGCACCAGCCGACCAGGATCAGAAGGCGGAGCGGATCGAGGAGGTCGTCGACGCTACGAAAAATCAAGAAGCCGCCGGCGACTGCTAGAACCAAGAAGAACATACAACCCACCGAGTTGGAAACCTTGGCCTCCGCTTGCGTGGGTAGCGACGGGGCGAAGCGCTGGCGGTTGAACGCCGCTTGGATCGCATCTTGAATAGGATCGTTGTTCGACATTTTCTTACCTAAAGAGAGTACGGTGCAGCGTTCGCTTACGATGCAAGCCCAACGACGTGGATGCGGTCGCTTTTTCCTTTCGGGCGGTCGAGCGTGTATGCGTCGTAAAAGGTGACATCTGTGAAGCCCGCTGCTTTCATCCATTCGGTTACTTCCTCCATGGAGTGTGCACGCTGCTCATGGACTTCCTCGAAATAACGCTCGCCCGCCCAAAAGCTCATCTCAACCCGGCAGATCCTGGATTGGGGGTCGTATCGGCTTACCCACTTGTAGCGAACTTTTCGGTTCGGCTTCAAATCGCTTTGATCAAACATGCGCTGCTCGAACGCATAAGCCGTGTTCAGGTCGAATACAAACGGCGCACCCTGTCGCAGGTGGCTCGCCGTTGCGGCGATCGCCGACCTGCAATCCGCGGGCTGCGTAATGTAGTTCAGGCTGTCGAAAAAACTAAATGCCGCGTCGAATGTCCAGGGAAGGTCGAGTTTGGAGGCGTCTTGGCAGGAGAATGCAATGTCGAGGTTATCTTCGTTGGCCTTCTTTATCGCAATATCGATCATCTGCTGCGACAAATCGACACCTGTCATTTTGACGCCTTTCTTTGCGAGCGCCCTGCACAGTTTGCCCGTGCCGCAGCAAACCTCGAGAACGTTTGCAGGTTTTACGTCGAGCTTTGACCAGAGGAGTTCCAAGTAGGCTATCCACATGGCGTAGGGAACACCCTCCATGAGGTCCTCGTAATGCTCTGCGACGTGCGTAAAACTAGACAAGGGTCAGCATGCGGTCGAGCGCGACTTTAGCGAAGTCCTTTGTTTTTTGCGGGACTTCAATGACGTTGATAGGCTCGCCGGCGACGAGCTTATCGAGAACATAAAGCAAGAAACTCGGATGAATCCGGTACATCGTGGCGCAGGGGCAAATCATGGGGTCGAGACAGAAGACGGTTTTGTCCGGGTTTTCCTTTGCGAGCCGATTTACCAAATTGATTTCCGTCCCAATTGCCCACGCAGACCCAGGCTCGGCGGCATTGACCGTATTGATAATAAACTCAGTCGATCCGTTCAGATCGCTCAGTCGAACCACTTCGATCGGACACTCCGGGTGGACGAGAATCTTGATATTCGGGTGCTTGGACTTGGCGGCTTCGACTTGCTCCACCGTGAACCGTTGGTGCACCGAGCAGTGTCCCTTCCAGAGAATAAAAGTGGCCGTACTGATTTGTTCCTCTGAATTGCCTCCGAGCGGCTTATGCGGGTCCCACACGACCATGTCGCGCTCGGGATCGTAGCCCATTTTTGCGCCTGTGTTTCGGCCAAGATGTTGGTCCGGAAAGAAAAGCACTTTCTGTCCTTGTGAG
Organism: Fimbriimonadales bacterium; assembly: GCA_025922995.1. Lineage (GTDB taxonomy): Bacteria > Armatimonadota > Fimbriimonadia > Fimbriimonadales > ATM1 > JACDEQ01. Next base: position 6,495 of record JAICGT010000009.1, on the reverse strand, counting down.
AGCGCCCATTCGACAGCTTTAGGCGCGTTGGTGCTTGTGCAAACGGTGCCTCCCTTTTCGCCGACGAACGCCTTGAGATTTGCCGCGGAATTAATGTAGGTGACCGGAACGATAATCTGTTCGCGTACGATCTTTTCCAGGTCTCGCCAGCAGTTTCTAACCTGGAATAGGTTCGCCATGTCCGCCATGCTGCAGCCGGCCGCAAGGTTGGGAAGGATAACTTTCTGGTGGTCCGGCGTCAGAATATCCGCACTTTCCGCCATGAAGTGTACGCCGCAAAACACGATGTATTCAGCTTCGGGGTGTCGGTTGGCGTCCTTTGCAAGCTTGAAGCTGTCGCCGCGATAGTCGGCGTGTTCGATAATCTCGTCACGCTGGTAGTGATGCCCCAAAATGACGATCCGAGTGCCGAGCTGTCGCTTGGCTTCAATAATCCGCGTGCGAGCGTCGTCGGTTGTAAGTGTCGCGTACTCCGGAGGGAGGGGAGCCTGATACATAATCTGTCGCCCTGCGCAATCAGCCGGGCTTGCCCTGCAGATTCTACCTGCCGAGTATGCGGAATAATGGGCAGCCATGAATCCCGGCCTGGCGCTTGCACTCATCGTATTCTTGGGCGCTGCGTCTCAATGGATTGCGTGGCGCGTTGGCGTCCCGGCGATCCTGCCGCTCCTGATTGCCGGATTCTTGGTGGGGCCGATAGGCGGGCTTATGCAGCCGGTCGACGTGTTCGGCAGGGAGGTGTTGTTCTCCTGCGTATCCCTCGCTGTCGGGCTCATCCTTTTCGAGGGCAGCACTACGCTCAGGTTTCCGGAAGTCAAGGAAGTAAGGCGCATAACCATGCGGCTATTGACGATCGGCGCATTGATCAGTTGGGTGGGCGCCGCCGCCGCGGCCTATCTGTTTACCGGCGTTTCCTGGGGGATTGCGTTTTTGTTCGGAGCGCTCGTGCTCGTGACCGGGCCGACGGTGATTGGGCCGCTGTTGCGAATTGTTCGCCCCAACCAGCGTGTATCAAGCGTGCTGCGATGGGAAGGGATCATTATCGACCCGTTCGGCGCCCTCGCTGCAGTAGTCGTTTTTGAGTTCATAAAAGCCGAGAACCGGTTCGCGGCTGCAGGCGAAGTCATGGCGATGCTTGCGAAGTTCTCGCTGGTCGGCATCGTGGTAGGCGTAATAGGCGGCATCATCCTTGCCCAGATCATAAGGCGGCGCGTCGTGCCCGATTACCTTGTCAACGTCGTGGCGCTGGCATTAGTCTTCGGCGTGTTCGCCGCTTCGAACTACTTTGCCGAGGAGGCGGGTTTATTGGCGACGGTCGTGATGGGTATGTGGCTGGCAAACTCTCATCTACCGGGTATCTCGCATCTTCTGAGCTTCAAGGAAGACCTTGCGATTTTGTCGGTGTCTTCGTTGTTCGTTGCCCTGGCGGCGAATATATCGCTGCCGGATCTACTGTCGCTTGCGCGATGGGAATACCTTGCGCTGTTGGGAGTCATGATCTTCGTCGTTCGACCTGCAAATGTGTTCGTCAGTGGAATAGGCTCCGTACTTAACTTGCGAGAGAAAGTGTTTCTTTCGGCAATTGCTCCGCGTGGAATCGTAGCGGCTTCCGTCGCGTCCATCTTCGCGTTTCGGCTCGAAGACATCGGCTACATCGGGGGCGATAGACTGCTCGCGCTTGTTTTCTTGATCATCGTCGGAACGGTACTGCTCAATAGCCTCACTGCCAAGCCGATCGCCAAGCTGTTGAACGTTCGCGAGCCGGACGCCAGGGGCTTCCTAATTATCGGGGCGCACGAGTTTGCGCGCAGAATCGCGGCATTTCTTCAAGCAGCAGGTATTCGTGTGCTTGTCGCCGACACGAACCGGGGGAACATCGCAGCCGCGAGGCTTCAGGGGATTCCCGCCTACCACGGAAGTATGCTATCGGGTGCAAGCGATGGAGATATCGACCTGACCGGAGTCGGCAGACTGCTTGCCTTGACATCAAACGACGAGGCAAATGCGCTCAGTTCGCTTCGGTTCTCTAAGGACTTCGGAAAAGAGAATGTTTTCCAAATCGCATCGGGTTCGGTGTCGGATCGGCAAATGCTTGCCGAGGACACACGCGGTAACTTGGCGTTCGGAGACGACGTTAACTTCGATACGCTCGAAGAAATGTTTATTAATGGTGCGACTTTGAAAGAAACCAAGCTGACTGAAACCTTCACTTACGAGATGTATTTGAAACAACATGAGGAGGCTGTGCCGCTCTTTCTTCGGCGGAACGGCAGGATCGAAGTGATCGACGACCGCAATCCGCTCATTGGCGACGGAGTTATCGCCGCGGTGCGAAGTACATCGTGATCGAGCAAGTGCCGACGTACGCCTGGGCGCTTCCGCTTCTCGCCCTGCCGATCCTGTACGCCCTATGGGCAATGGCGCGGCGAGTTGTTCGGTGGGGGTTTTTCCTATTGTATGCGGTAATCGGAACCGGCATGGCTCAACTCGGCCTCATCTCCGTGGAAGGCGGCAATCAAACCTGGCTCTACTCCGTCGCCGCAGGTGTTTCTTTTGCGTTTGTGTGTTCTGCCATACGGGCGCGCATCATGCGAGTTGTTGGTATTCTCTTTATCGTTGCAGTGGTCTCGCTGGTCGGATGGCAATTCTACATAAAAGGCTAATTAGGATTCGGATGTAACGCCCATCCGGCGATACTTTTCATACCTCTGTCGCCGAATCTGATCTGGCGAAAGCGTAGCGAGGTCTGCAAAATGTCGCAATAGCGCATCGCGCGCATTGTCGAATGTGTCTTGAGGATTGCGGTGGGCGCCGCCGAATCCTTCGGGAATCACTTCGTCGACGAGCCCGAATTCCAGCGCACTCTGTGCCGTTAGCTTTAGCGCAGACGCCGCACGGTCGTTTGCAGTCGGATCCCGCCACAAAATTGCTGCGCAGCCCTCCGGCGGAATCACCGAGTAGACCGAGTTTTCGAGCATGAGCACCCGGCTGGATGCGCCGATGCCGATCGCCCCGCCGCTGCCTCCCTCGCCTATTACCAAAGCGACGGTCGGCACGCCCAGAGAAAACATTTTGAACATTCCGGCGGCGATTGCTTCGCTAATTCCGCGCGACTCGCTTTCGAGGCCAGGGTCTGCCGCCGGGGTGTCGATAAATGAAATCACAGGCAACTTAAACCGTTCGGCAAGGTCGAACAACCGAATGGCTTTGCGGTAGCCCTCTGGTTTTGCCATGCCGAAATTTCGATATTGCCTGCCTTTCAAATCGCGCGCCTTCTGATGCCCTACGATAACGTACGATTTTTCATCGATCGAACCGAGGCCTCCGACAATCGCCTTGTCGTCCGCGTGCCTCCGATCCCCGTGCAATTCGACCCAGTCATCTACGAAGGCGCCAACGTAGTCGAGCGTATACGGCCTATTTTCAGCTCGAGAAAGTAACGTACGCTCCCAAGGTCCAAGACGGCTGTATTTGACCCGAATATAGTTATCGCGGCTGCGCTCGAGCCTCTGCAATTGCTCTTCGATCTCGGTCGCTTTTGTCGACGCTTCTTCTGCTTGCATCGATCGCAATTTAGCGATACCTTCCTCGAGCTCGATGAGCGGCCTCTCCCATTCACGCCAAGTCTTAGCCATTTTTGCCGCCTAAGTGACTGGTCAATTGGATCAGGGTGTCACGCAAGTCTTTGCGATGAACGATCTTGTCCAGCATGCCTGTTCGAAAATTGAATTCGCTCGTTTGAAAGTCGTCCGGCATTTTTCCGCCGGCAGCCGCTTGCGCAGCTACTCGCGCACCGGCAAAGCCTACCAGGGCACCGGGCTCCGCAAGGATAATATCGGCAAGGCTGGCGTAACTTGCGAGGACTCCCGCCATTGTCGGGTCCGTAAAAACGCAAATGAATGGCGCACCGGCGCGCGCCAACTTTTCGCAGGCAGCGCTGGTTTTCGCCATTTGCATAAGCGAATACAACCCCTCCTGCATGCGCGCTCCGCCGGTTGCCGTGAAGACAATCGCCGGAATGTGCTCGTCCGCAGCAAGTTCCAGGGTTCTGGTGATCTTTTCACCGGCGACCGCTCCCATGCTGCCACCCATAAAGGCGAATTCCGATACGGCGACGGCAACGGCCCGACCATCGAGGTCGGCTCTGCCGCGGAGAATCGAATCCTGCCGCCCGGTCTTTGCAATGGCAGAAAGGAGTTTGTCTTGATATTCTGGAAACTCCAGCGGATCGGATGAACTCAGGTCGGCGTCGAGTTCGACGAATGAGTCCTTGTCGAAGGTAAGTCTAATCCGTTCGATGGCAGGCAAGCGATAGTGTTTACCGCAGTGAGGGCAGACGCGGGCGTTGCGATCCAACTCCTTTGAGAGCAGCACTTTTTGACACTTTTCGCACTTCAGAAAAGCGTCATTTCCCTTTCTCGAGCGGCTTAACAAGAGGTCGTTACTTTACTCTATCGGCGCGCGAGGCCATGTTGCTCAAGGGCGTCGGCGAGGCCCCGTATCGGCAGGCCGATGACGGTGTCGATATCGCCTTCGATCACCTCTGCGAATGCAGCCGCTCTTCCCTGGATGGCGTATGCGCCCGCCTTATCCATCGGCTCGCCGCTCGCGATGTAGTTGTTGATTTGCGCGTCAGTCAATCGACGAAATGACACGGTAGCGACCTCGCAAAGGGCGTGCGACCCGCCGGGCCACATGAGAGCGACACCGGTGATGACGGCGTGCTCTCGGCCGGCGAGCTGCGACAGCATTGATCTGGCGTCTGCCTCGTCGACCGGTTTCCCGAGTGCCCTTCCGTCGACGTCGACAATCGTGTCGGACCCAATGACGAGGGCGTCCCGGCGATCAACCAACGACGCCTTACGGATGGCGAGCTCCCTTGCTCGTTCGGAGAGAGGCAACGTGCCGCTGGATTCGTCTAAGTTTGGCTTGAAAACCTCAAATTCGGGGAGGATTCTCTTGAGAAGCTCCCTCCTTCGTGGAGATGCGCTCGCGAGGATCACCGGGAGTCTCGGGACCATAATGGACACAGTGCGCGAGTTTACTCCCGACATGCAGGCGTTTTATAGCCGCCATCTTATGCTTTCCGGTTTCGGATTCGAAGCCCAGGGGCGCATGTCAGCGGCGACGGCGGCGGTAGTGGGCCTCGGCGGTTTGGGCTGTCCGGCGGTCTCGCTGTTAGCTGCGGCGGGGGTCGGCTCGCTTCGATTGATCGATCCCGACGTCGTCGATATGAGCAATGTTCTTCGGCAGGGCTTGTATTTATCTCGCGATGCAGGGAAGCTGAAGGCACAGGTTGCGGTTGAGCGAGTCAACATAATTAATGATACGGTAAAGGCAACAGCGATCCCGCGTCCGTTCGAGCCCGACTATCTCGAAGGCTGCGACATTGTGCTCGACTGCACCGACAACATGGCGAGCCGCGAGGCGATCGCCCGAGCCGCCCGTCGAGTCGGCATCCCTGTTGTCCACGGAGCGGCGGTCGGTTACGAAGGCCGGATGGCGGTATTCGAAGCTGCGGCCGCCCCTTGCCTTGGCTGCCTGCTGCCGGACAATGCGACCGCTGACTCTTGCGGAGAATCCGGCGTGTTCGCACCGATCACAGCCGTGGTCGGGTCCTGGATGGCAGCAGAGGCGATCAAGCGAATAACTGGGATCGGCACTTCGCCCGCCGGCCTCGTCGTCTACGACGGGCTCAGCGGCGTGTTCCACGAGTTCGAGATTAGGCGTGACCCTAACTGCAGAATTTGCGGAGACGCTAAGATCAGGGAAGTGTCCGTGCCCACGATCAGCGTCGCCGAGCTTGCCAAGAAGCTCAACGCGCGTGAAGACTTCGTTTTGCTCGACGTGCGTGAAGTCCACGAACTCGCGATTTCGCGAATCGATCCGTGCGTGCATATCCCTATGAACGAAGTGCTCTGGAAGTCTTGCGATCTACCGACGTCGGCGGAAATTTGCGTGCTGTGCCGAACCGGGAATCGCTCAGGCACCATTACCCAGGCGCTACGCCTACGCGGATTCACGAATGTGCGCAATGTTGCGGGCGGCATTAACGCCTACGCTCAGCAGATCGATCCCAGCATGAAAACCTACTAAGTAACTAATGTACGCCTTGGGCGTCGAAATATCGGAAAGGGAGGCACCTTCAATCAAATGAATCTATTACCGTTGCTATTGGCAGGAGTGGCAGCTCCGCAGAGCGTCGAACTCACCGTTTACAACGCAAACTTCGGGCTTGTGAAAGAAATTCGGTCCGTCGAACTTCGCGCCGGGAGGCAGGAAGTGCGCGTGGAGGACGTCGCAGCGTTCATCGATCCGACGAGTGTCGGTATGAAAGTGATGAAAGGGAACCCTATCGACATTCTCGAACAAAACTACCAATACGACCTCATTTCGACGTCAACGATTCTGACGAAGTCGATCGGCAAGCGCATTAGGCTGAGGCAGCTATTGGACGATGGCCGCGATCTGGTAACGGAAGGTGTTCTCTTAGCC
>JAICGT010000008.1 GCA_025922995.1 Fimbriimonadales bacterium | reverse complement strand
TCGTCGATCAAGATGCTGTCGACTTCGTCGACAATCGCAAAATTGAGCTCTCGCATAGAAAGCTCCGACTCGTCGAAAGCCATGTTGTCGCGCAAGTAGTCGAAACCGAATTCGTGGTTCGTGCCATACACGATGTCGCACAGGTATGCCTCACGACGGCTGACAGGCACGAGGTTCATGTACCGAGGATCGCTGTGCTCGGCGCCGAGTTCATAGCGGTAACTGCCGCCTAATTCGTCGCTGTCGGCAGATTGGCCCTGGATAATGCCGACGCTCATACCGAGTGTGTGGAAGATCGGCCCCATCCAAACGGCGTCGCGGCGAGCGAGGTAGTCGTTAACGGTGACGAGGTGAGCGCCCTTACCGCCCAGCGCATTGAGATAGAGCGCCAGAGGCGCAACAAGGGTTTTTCCCTCACCCGTCTTCATTTCAGCAATTTTGCCGCTGTGAAGAACGACGCCACCGACGATTTGCACGTCGAAATGCCGCATGTGTAGCTTGCGGCGGCTTACTTCGCGCACGGCGGCAAACGCGTCGGGCAAAATGTCTTCGAGCGTATCGCCGGCTGCAAGGCGGGCACGCAGAGTTGGAGTAACTTGAGCGAACTCCTCTTCGCTCATCGCCTCGTATTTGGGCTCTAACGCATTGGTTGCCTCGACGAGCGGTTGGTGTCCTTTGACTTCGTCTTCGCTCTTATCGAACCATTTTCTAAAAAGAGTATCTATTCCCATGATGTGCGATTCGGGGGCTGAAACGGCGGACGAGATCAGCCCGACGCAACAGTCCATTATACCTGCGGCTCCGCAGGACGCCCGAGTGACGGCGTGCGAGAAGTGCCCTCGGCTCCGCTCCCATTGCAGGCACATGGCCCTGGTAAAAAAGCGGGCATTTCGCGACGAACAATACTTCGGCCTTCCCGTTCCAAATTTCGGCGATCGAAACGCCAGGCTGCTGGTCGTCGGCCTAGCTCCCGCAGCCCATGGAGCGAACCGAACCGGTCGCATGTTCACAGGCGACCGAAGCGGCGAGTGGCTCTATCGGGCATTGCATCATGCGGGTTTCGCGAACCAACCGACCTCTGAACACGCCGACGACGGGTTGGCGCTGTCCGATTGCCTGATTACGGCGGTCTGCCGTTGCGCGCCGCCCGACAATAAGCCGTCGCCTGAGGAAATCGAGAACTGCTCGGAGTTTTTAGTAGAGACCATACAAGATACGCCGTGGACCGTTGCGGTCGCCCTCGGTGGATTGGCGTGGGCGAGTCTGGCGAAGCGACTGCGAGTTCGTTTGCCCAAGTTCGGCCATGGCATCGAAGCAGAGCTCGGCGGCAAGCTGCTCATCGCCAGCTATCATCCCAGCCAGCAAAACACATTTACGGGCAGGTTGACGCAGCCGATGTTCGATGCGATCTTCGCCCGAGCAAAGCAGGCTATCGAGCAGAGTCCAAGAGGACTCTGACTGCGCGGCTAGCCGCTTTTTTCACTTCTGCCACGACTTCCTCGTGCGACAACTCGGTGTCCGAAATTCCGGCTGCATAGTTTGTAACGATGGCGAGGCTGCCGTACTCGATTCCCATTTCTCGCATGACGACTGCTTCAGTAGCCACGGTCATCCCCACTACGTCGGCCCCTAAGGCACTGAGCATTCGAATCTCAGCCGGCGTCTCGTAACGCGGCCCATTTGTGCAGGCGTAAACCACGGCCCTGCCTGCGCCGGCTGATTGAAGCTTTTGGAGCACGGCTGCGGAAACGCCGGGAGTGAAGTCCGTATGGTGAACACCTTGCTCGAACATAGTCACGTTTCTGCCGCTGACGTCGATGAAATCTGATACCGCCGCCAGTTCTCCTGGTTTGAGCGACGGGTCTAGGCTGCCGACCGCGCCGCTCGAGAGGCATTTGTCCACGCCGAGCGCGATAAGCCCGGCAGCCATCGTTTTGTACGGGACTTTGTGCGGCGGAACCCGGTGTCCCCGACCATGTCGCGCGATAACGAAAATCCCGTCCTTGCGCCGAAACGCTTGAAGCACTCCGAATTGAGTTGCGGCCTGGACGGGCTCGCAGCCGGCATCCTGTAAGAGGTTACCTATCCCGGTGCCGCCAATAATTGCAGTCGCCACATTTTCGATTTTAGCGCGTCGGGATATGTCGCAATCAGACTGTCCGCGACTCAGGTAGGGCAGTGCCCAGCGTAAATCGCGCCGATTTCTCGAAACAAATCAAGAATTGAACGGGTCTTGTCGACGGCTGACCGCGTACAATACAGAGCGTGACCCGCCCCGATTAAGCTTGGCTGTTCGCCATAGTGAGCAAGGAGGGATAGGCGTGAAAGTGTTTACAGTTTTGGGAAGTTTGTTTGCAGCATGCGGACCTTGCCTTGCGCAGGGCTCTTGGGCAAGCGTTCCCAATTGGCCCACAAACTCCGTCGAGGCCTTTGCAATCCATGCGTCGCACTTGCGTCCCACAAACCCGATGATGGGCAACACGGGGCGTTTCTTGTTTTGGGGAGTCATGCAAGGCGAAAGCATCGAGCCGTGGGTTTGGGACCCGTACGCGAACGGCGGAGCAGGAAGTTTCACGCTTACGGCGCCAAAGGGCCAGCTCGACTACGAGATGTATTCCGCCGGCCAGACTCTGATGAAGGATGGCAAGGTAATCACCGCCGGCAGCTATTTCGACCTGGTGACCGGACAGCCCAACAACCGGGTTTCCGTGTTCAACCCCGACACCGATACTTGGAGCACGCAGGTAGGCAGTTGGCTCACAGTGGGTCGCTTCTATCCGTGCGTGACTCGCATGCCATACGGTGAGATTCTCGTTGCGGGCGGACAGAGGCATAACGGCGCCCCGCCGAATACGGGGACGATTTGGATCCGCGACAACCCGTATGAGTACAACCCGGATGTCGTAAACGCCAACGCGGCATGGATTAGCCCGACGACGAACGATTTCAAGTTCGTAAACTTCCCGCGGCTATATCCGATTTCCGGAAGCGATGTCTTTTTCACCGGTGCTGCAATCTCGATGTATAACGATCCGCCGAACGCCCCGCCGTACCCCTATCCGACGTTCATGTTCAAGGTACCGGGCAAAACGACAACGCCGCTGGGAGGTACGACCCAGATCTGGTGGCGCGACTGTTCGGCGATGATCCGGCCGGGGGTAATTCTCAAATGTGGCGGCTTCAACAGCCCCGATCGTGGTACTCCCGACCCTCCTGCAGAAAAGCGCACGGAGATGATCGCGTTGTCGCAGAGCTATGAGAGTCAATGGGCAAGGATGGCGGACATGAACCATGCGCGGCTCGACTTCAACCTCGTGATCATGGCCGACGGCAACGCGTTTGCAGTGGGCGGCTCGACGGTGCATGGAATTACATCGACCGCCGTGCGCACGCCCGAGATTTACGATTACGCCAACAACACATGGACTCCGGTGCCCGACCACAGCTCGGCGTTTCGTGGTTACCGCGCCACCTCTTGGCTGATGCCGGATGGGAGAATCGCGCTCGCGGGTTCGAACCGAAACTCCACGCCGTCGGCCGAGATTTACACTCCGGAGTACTGTACGAACGGTACACGCCCGAACATCCTAACGGCGCCCGACGTGATTCGAATCGGCAGCGCTCGCGCATTTACGATTACGGTCGACGACCCGGCGGTAAACAGCGCTGCGCTAATCGCGCTCAACGCCACGACCCACAGTTGGGATACCAACCAGCGCTACATCCCGCTCAAGGTCAACGGCAATGGAACTACCAAGTCGCTCTCCGGATTGACAACGCCCGCTCAGACGCCACTAGGCTGGTACATGCTGTTCGTTACCAAGCCGGCAGCAGGAGGTGGCGTCACGCTGTGCAACCTAGCTAAATATGTGCATGTGGACGTGCCGTCCTTTTAATGCCACGCGTTTTGCAGGCCAATTGCCATAGTTTGAGCCAAGTAGTCACGCCAGGAGCCTAATTTGACAATTGTCGTTCATGCGCGTCGGTGTTGACACATCCGAAGATTTCGAGCTTGCGTTATGCTTTGCGCCGAAAGTCGGCAGCGAAACGTTCCGGAGTGTGCTGGCAAGGAAGGCGACGTTGGCGCTGAGTTCGGAGGAGTGCTTCGCCTTAGACCGGGGCGGGCTAGTAGACTCACTGCAGATGCCGGAGGAGTCGGCGGAGGCGTTCGCCGACCGCAGTTCGAAAATGTACGCCAGCCTCCTGAAATACAAAGAGAACGCGGGGGCGAAGGGCGTGCGCATGCTTACGACCTCGAGCGCGATCTACCCCTCGCGCATCATCGATTTTTGTCCGAGCCCGCCGGCTTTTCTTTTCGTCTACGGCAATTTAAAGGTGCTCACGTCGCCCACTTTCGCCGTGATTTGCAGCCGAGATCCGACCGCAGCCGACCTCGACGCCGTGGAGAGCGCCTCGGAGTCGGGAGTGTTGGCATCGAAAGCACTGGTTGGCGGGACGAACACCGACGCTTACCAACGTGCGGCCGTTGTTCCACTGCGCTGGGGCGCACCGCGGATTCTGGTTCTGGACCGGGGACTGTTTTGCGCTCTCGGCGACGACCTTTCCGAGGAGCCATTCAGAACAGCGCGGTTATGGCGCTATCGCTTCGACCCCGAGACCGACCTCGTGATCAGCCGCAACAGGCCGTTCGACGAGTATGCGGCATCGAACCAGCCGTATCGCGACGAAATGATCGTGGCTCTCGCTGACGAAGTGCACGCTATTCGGCTCCGGCCCGGCGGCAACATGGACAAGCTTGCGAAGCGCGCGGAAGCATTGGGGCGCAGCGTAGTTCGCCCCTGAGAAGCTAAAGCCGAATGCTCCTCCTGGTCCCGGGAGGGGAGTTTAGGCGGTGCGGGTAGCATCTGCTTGTAAGTGACGACAGCCACGCAGCCACTCGGTAATCGAACGATTCTTCGGTTCTATTATCCGCTTGCGCTGTCCTGGCTTTTCATGGCGATGGAATCGCCGATCTCGATCGGTGTACTTTCACGATTGCCTCAGCCCGACCTGAGCACCGCGGCATTTTTTATCATGATGGCGTTGGCGCTGTGGATTGAGAGCCCGGTTATCGACTTGCTTTCCACGTCCACGACGTTAACAAAAACGCGTGGCGATTATCGTGTCCTAACGAAATTCGTCTTAGCGCTCCTGGCTCTGGTCACCGCCGTGCATGTCCTAGTCGCGTTCACTCCGTTGTTCGGCTTGCTGACCACGCGTTTTATGGGGGTTCCGGAGCACATTTCCGATGCGGCGTTGCCCGGCTTTCGAATAATGTCGCTATGGAGCGCATGCATAGGTTGGCGTCGCTTTTTACAGGGTGTGCTGATCAGGTTTGGAGAAACCAAAAGGGTGGGATTCGGAACCGCAGTACGGATGCTTTCGATGGCGGTGGCTGCCACAGCGCTTTATTTCCTGAGCGATCTTCGGGGAATCGAAATCGCCGCTATTTCGTTGATGGTGGCGGTTGCCGCAGAGTCGCTTTACATCCACATTGTGGCTAGCCCGGTCGTACGCAGCAGACTCGAATATGTCGATATCGATGAGTCGTCACTGACGATTCGAAAGCTAATCAAATTCCATACGCCCTTGACTGCGACGACGGCAGTCATGATGCTCGGCTCGCCGGTTGTTGCGTGGGCGCTCGTACGCGCGGAAGACAGCGTGCTCGCGCTTGCGGGTTGGCAGGTCGCATCGACGCTACTTTGGATGTGCCGAACCATCGTGTTCGCGCTTCCGGAGGTCGTGATAACGCTGTACCACGACGAACTCAGCGCGGAGAAACTGCGCAGGTTTTGCCTAATGATCGGATTGGCGACTTCCGGCGTGTTGGTTGCGCTCGCCGTGACTCATCTCGACATCCTGTTCTTCACCAAAGTCTTGCACGCGAGCGGAGAAGTGGCGAGCGTCGCTCATGCCGCTTTCTTCGCCGCCGCCGCACTGCCGTTGGTGGGTGCGATGCAGTCGTACATCCGCGGCATGTTAACGGCGCATCATATGACGGTTCAGCGATTCACTGCCGTTATCGTTGCCATGGTTTCGTTAGCGCTCGCGCTCGCGTTGACCGTCGTTCTCGGTTATGCGGGCGTTGTTAGCGCCGGGATTGCGATGACCGTCGCTCTGGTCGCCGAATTGCTCGTCCTCATGGCGGCGTTTCGGCGGCGTCCCGCGCTGGCGATCTGACCTACTTGGAAAAGTATCCGTTCGATTCGAGCACGCACTCTGCAAGCAGGTTCGAGTCACGAAAATTCGATGGCGGCAACGAAATCGGTTGCTCCATTTCGAGTGCGCCGAAAACATACGCCGCAGCCACGGCCGCTCGGCCCTCCAGAATGGAAGTCGCCACCGCCGCGGCTGCCTGTGCTGCCGCGCTGCCGACCTTGGCGGCACGTGCCTTTGCCGAACTCTCGGCGTAGAACAGGATCGCAAGGTCGCTAAGCGCGGCCGACATCTGCTGAGACCTATCCGCAGAAACCGAGGCACACGCTGCATCCCGCAGCAAGCCATGAATGAACGAAATCGGCGCCACAGAACTTAGCCGCTCGACGACACCTTGCTTTAGCAGCCGCTCGAAAATAAACAGGCGGTTAATTTCGTTTGTGCCTTCATAAATTCGGGTTACCCTGGCGTCGCGCCATATGCGCGCCACGGGGAACTCTTCCGTAAAACCGTAGCCTCCGTGGATTTGCACGGCTTCGTCGGCGCAAACCGCGAGAACCTCTGTAGAGAAAACTTTATTTGCCGAGCACTCTACAGCAAACAATTCTGCCGCGACCCGATTCTCATCAGGGCTCCCGGAAGACCGAGAAAATGCCTTGTCCACGAGATCAGTAGTGCGATAGAGCACGCTCTCTGCCGCAAACATAAGCGCAGCGCAGTTCGCCAATTTCTGACGAATTAGGCCAAACTCCGCGATGGGACAACCAAACTGCTTTCGCTCCATTGCATACTTTGCCGAATAATGCAAAGCGCTTCTAGCTGGGCCCAAAGACATTGAGCCCAGTTTCAACCGACCGAGGTTCAACGCATTAAATGCGACGCGGTGTCCTTCGCCCTCTTGATATATGAGGTTTTCTTTCGGCACTTTCACGCTATCAAGAATGAGGCGCGCGGTGGAACTGCCCTTTAATCCGGTCTTGTGTTCTTCCGGTCCAATGGTAACTCCCGGAAAGTCGCGTTCGATTACAAAAGCGTCGATCCTGCCGTCGTCGCGCTTTGCGAACGTCACAAAAGTCTTCGCCCACTTCGCGTTCGAGATCCACATCTTCGTGCCGTCGACAATGTAGTTACCCCCGTCGGATCGTACGCGTGTGGACATCCCAAGCGCGTCGGACCCGCTGTTCGGCTCGCTTAGCGCGTAAGCGCTCATCCATTCACCGGATGCAAGCTTCGGAATATATTTTCTTGACAATTGATCGCCGCCCCACAAATAAATCGGGGCTTGGCCGATTCCCATGTGTACGGCAATCGTCGTGCTGAAACTGCCGTTCAAGCTCAGGTGTTCGAGCATGCGCGTGCCTAGAGACTTCGATAACCCGAGCCCGCCGTGTACTTCCGGAGCCTCAGGGCCGGCAAAACCAAGGGCGCCGACCTTGGCAAACAGGTTTTCCATCAAGCCGTCTTCCTGTTTGTCGAGCCGCTCGACAATAGGAGCGACCTCCTTGATCGCGAATTCCGATGCCGTTCGGATCATCAGAGCCTCGTCGCCCACGAAGTCTTCCGGTACGAAAATCTCGGGCTGAGACTCTAAGAAGAAGCTGCCGCCTTCGGCGTTAATCGGAGCTTCGTTGCTCGGCATGGGCTTGATTATGGGCGAATGTCCTGCATGTAAGCCAGTAAACTCGTCCGTGACTCCATGCAGTGGCTTTGGAATATCGATCAGGCAGCGCAGAATTTCATCAACGTCGCATTGCATTCGCCGATGATGTCGGCCCTTATGCGGTGGTTCACCTATCTCGGGCTCGACCAAGTGATCCTCCCGATTATCGTTGCTTTGATTGCGATACGTTTCACCCGACGAGTCGGATTACAGGCGGCAGTCGCCTATTTGCTCGCCGGCCCGGCTGTCCTTGCCATGAAGATTTTGTGTCCCCGGCTGCGGCCCGGATACCCCGGAGACGGGGTGATCGTCGCACCTGACGAATCGCTCTACCTGTCCAGCTTTCCGAGCGGCCACACCACGATCGCCTTTTCGCTTGCCTTTACCCTGTTTCTCTCCTTCCCCGGTTCGCGTCGCATGCCCGTCGGTGTCTGTGCGATTGTGCTTGCAGGGTTCGTCGGAATCTCCCGAATCTACCGCGGCATCCATTGGCCGACCGACGTGCTGGGCGGCATCGCCTTAGCCTGGATTGCTTCAGTCGTGGCGTGGTGGCTGTTCAATCGCGGTCGGGCAGAGGCGTCGCAGCGTCCAGCAGAAGAGCCTGCATAAGGTCGACCCGCAACACGACGCCGGCAAGCTTACGCTCCATCACGATCGGTAGCAAAGTAATGCTCTGCGAGACCATGAGGTCCAAAGCGTCGGCGACTTCCATTGCGGGGTTTGCGACGGTCGGCTGTGGCGTGCCGAAGTCCGCGGCACGATGGCCTGCGAGACTCACCGTTGCCCGATTCTGTGCGCTGGCTCGTACAAGGTCGCCTTCGGTGACCACTGCGACCGGAACCTTGTCGTGGTCCACGACGACGAGACCCGGGAACTGATAGATGTCCATTTTGTCCACGGCGTCGCGAAATGTCGACTCCGGCGACAGGGTCGGAATGTGCACGTGCATCACTTCGGCGAGAGTCACGCTGACAGGATACACTCACGCAATGGTGGGGAAGAGGTCTCTGGGTTGGCAGTTGGGTTTGTCGGCCTATTGGTTTGCAATCAGTCTCAAGTGGTTCATTCTGCTGACCGCCGTGCTTCCCTCGCAAGTCGAGTCGATCGTCGGCGAGAGCAAGGCGGCGGCCTGGGGAGCCGTTGTAATGATCGGTGCGATCTGGGCGCTGTTCGGTCCGGCTCTCTTTGGATCGATTTCAGATCGCTTGGGCAAATGGCGGCCGTTCGTCTCCATAGGAGCCGCACTCACGGTTATGGCGTTGTTCACGCTCTTGCACAGTGGCACTCTGTCGGCAGGCATTGTAGGTCAGGTAACGCTGAGTCAGGGACCGGCTTGGGCAGGAGTGGCAACGATTATTCTGAAGCCGATATCCCTGGCGATTTTGACCGCCGGCTACCTGTTGTTACAGGTATCGGACGATATGGCCCAGGGACCTTACGCATCGCTGATCCCTGGTCTGGTCGAGCCGGATCAACGCGGACGGGCAAGCGGAGTCATGGGCCTACTGGCAATGTCCGCCCAAATTGTCGGTGGTGTCGGCGCGTTCTTGCTCAGTTCGAGTCTCGCAGCGATCTACGGCTTCATCGCCGGATCCACGATTGTGTGCGCGCTCATAACACTGTTGACGGTTCGTGAGAGTCCACCCAAGATCGAGCCCGTCGAGCGGTCATTTTTTCTGGGTTGGATACAGCCCTGGAAAAGCGCGGACTTCCGATGGGTCTGGTTCACCCGGTTCGCAAATGCCGTCGGCTTTTACTTGATTTATAATTACTTGAAGTACTTCTTAGCTGACGAGGTAGGGAAGTTCGAAATTTTCGGCTTTACGGTGGCGTCGATCGAATCCGGATCGCAGGAGGACGTGCAAGCCGCAGCCTTTCAGGCCGTCTTTGTCCTCGCAATGGTGATCTCCCTCTTCGGTGCGGCGGGAGCAGTAATGGGGGGCAGGATGGCCGACAAGATCGGTAGGAAACGCACGGTCTACCTTAGCGGTGCACTTATGGCACTGCCGGTACTCCCGTTTATTTTTGTCACTGATTTCACAACGATCACACTCCTGGCGATACCCTTCGCAATCGGTTATGGCGCATACCAGTCTTCGGACTGGGCGCTCGCCGCAGATGTGATGCCGGATCAGGGAGCTCTCGCGAAGGACATGGGCATCTGGCAGAGTTGCGTCGCCGCTCCCCAGGTAATCAGCGGAGGTCTGGGGGTGGCGGTGACCGCGGCTAACCGGGCTGCGCCGGGCATGGGTTACAGCCTTGCCTTCGCCGGAGCGTCGATGGCGTTCGTGATCGCAGTCGTGTTCGTTTCGAAGATTCGCGGCTCGACGTAGCCGGCGGGTGAGGTAGCCTTTCGCGGGTTGATTACCGTCGAGAATCTGGCGAAATCGTTTTATGGTCCGAAGCGTACGGTTGTCAAAGCTGTCGACGGGGTTTCGTTCGAGTGCCGTCCCGGCGAGATATTCGGACTGCTCGGAGCCAACGGAGCCGGCAAGACCACGTTGCTGCGGATGCTCTCGACGATAATTTCACCAACCAGTGGGCGCGCTACGGTCGATGGTTACGACATCGTGGAACAACCCGCCGAGGTCCGCCAGAACATAGGCTTTCTGTCGACAACTACCGCGCTCTATCAGCGCCTCACGGCGAAGGAGACGATCCAGTACTTCGGCAGGCTGCACGGCTTGTCCGGACGAAATCTTCGAGACCGAACCGCCGAAGTCATTGAGCTTCTCGGGATAGCCGAATACGCCAACCGGTTATGCGATAAGCTGAGCACCGGTCAAAAGCAACGAGTCGGCCTGGCGCGAACCATTTTGCACGACCCGCCGGTGCTGTTCTTCGATGAGCCGACCGCCGGCTTGGACGTGCTCGCGAGCCAAACTGTAATGGAGTTTATCGAAGAGCGACGCGAGGTCGGCAAAACCGTTGTGTTCTCGACCCACATCATGAGTGAGGCAGAACGCCTATGCGATCGCATTGCAGTTATCCATGCCGGCAGGCTAGCTGCCATTGGTACCCTCGATGAGTTGCGCTCCCTGACGGGCAAGGATCGGCTTGAGGCCGTGTTCCTGCAGCTAGTCCAGGAGGTCGTATGAAGGGTTGGTGGTCGATCTACCGCAAGGAACTGCTGGAATTCGCGCGTGACAAGCGCGTGTTGTTCTCGGCTATCGTAGGGCCGCTCCTGGTCGAAGTGCTGATCATCGGCATCTTCGGCTATGTGTTTCGCGCAGTCGAGACCGAGCAGCGATACGTGTTGTTTGTGAACGACATGGCGGCGGCAGCGCCGATGCTGGAACCCCTGCGGGTATCGAAACGCTTTACGGTGGCCGAACTGCCGCGAGATGCCGATATCGATGCGGTTTTGAAAGCCCAGGTCACCGACGTGGTTCTCGTCTTTCCACCCGACTTCGCAGCCAGGTCGAAAGCAGGGGAGCGGCCGGAGGTCGAACTCTATTCCGACCCAAACGAGCAGACCAGCCAGATTGCCGCGGGCGTCGTCGCCGATGCCCTAGACACGTTCCGAGCTACCGAGCGCGGCCGCCGTTTGCAAGCACGCAATCTCGACCCCGAAGCCTTCGAAGCTTTTAGTTTGGTTCAGAGGGCCGCAAAGACCGGGGAGGCTTTCGGCGGTTCAATGCTGTCGAGCTTTTTGCCTTATCTGATCATTATTTGGGCATTTTACGGCGGCTTTTCAATTGTCAGCGACTTAGTCGCCGGCGAAAAAGAACGGGGCACCTTGGAGACGCTCTTGGTGTCGCCTGTTTCTCGTGAAGCGATTGCGTTCGGCAAGTTCCTCGCCCTTGCGACAGTTAGCCTTGTGGCGACGATATCGGCACTCCTTGGTGTGGTCGCGATGGGTGTCTCCAAGTTGGAGATCACGGAGACGATGTTCGATGGCAGCGTCCACATGTCCCTCGGCTCCGTGGTGGCCGTCGTTCTTTCGTTGCTTCCGCTTATCGTGTTCTTCGCTGCGAGCCTCTTGGCGCTGAGCACAATTGCGCGCAACCAGCGTGAAGTTCAAGGGTACTTGTCGCTCGCCTCGTTCTTGGTTTTGATTCCGGCGATGATGAGCCAGTTCATCGGCTATACGGATGCTGCCACCAGCAAGTGGATTGCTTTTGTGCCCGTGCTGAACACCGCAACCGTGCTTAGGCAGGCATTGTTAGAAAAGGTCGACTATCGCACTCTCGCGATCACGGTTGGGCTTTCGGCGCTGCTGGCGTCCCTGGCGCTTTTGCTCGTTGTCCACCTCTTCAGGAAGGAATCCGTCCTTTTTAGAACCTGATAAGTGTACGAGTTTGTGGATTCATCCCACCCTTTTCAGTCGAGGCTGGGGTACTTTTCGGGCACTGGTTCTTTTAAGGGCCAGATTGCTCGACTTTAATCCTCAACTTCCGAAGTCAGAGCAAGGGGCCGCCGAAAGGCGGCCTTCTCTTTCTTACCGGATGTCCAGGTACATATACTGTAATTTTCCGCAAAAGCAGGATTCGGGAATACGAAATGTCGTATCCTGTGTGCGTTGTCGAGGCAGTTGGCTTAGCCAAACGCATAACAACTGCAATTTCTCTATGGAGAGATAAGGAAGGAAAGAAAAATGAAAAGAACTCTTATGCTGCTCGCAGCAGCAGCGGTTTGCACCACGGGCTTCACTCAAACATGGGATGAGCTCACCAATGGCGGCGGCGACGCCGGCACCCTCCCGGGTACGGCCCAGATAACCATGGGTGTCGGTGCCCTGACGATGATCACTGGCGACCATCAGGCCAATGACGTCGACATGTTCGCCATCAACATCACCAACGCGGCCGGTTTCTCGGCGTCGACGATTGGTGGCACATTCTTCGATACACAGCTGTTCCTGTTTTCATCCACCGGAATGGGCGTAACTCACAATGATGACGACCCCAGCGGCGTTGGCGGCTTCCAGTCGATCATTACCGGTGTCTTTGTACCAGGACCCGGTCTCTACTACCTGGCCGTCGACCAATACAACGCAGACCCGAGCCGCGCCGGAGGTCTGATCTGGAACAACACTCCGTTTGACGTCGAGCGACAGCCCGATGGTCCCGGAGCCGGAAGCCCCGTTATCTCCTGGTCAACGGGCGGAACGACGGTTGACACCTATGCGATCTCGCTGACGGGCGCCGAATTCGCGGCGGTTCCCGAGCCCGCAACCTTCGTAGCGTTAGGCATCGGCC
>JAICGT010000007.1 GCA_025922995.1 Fimbriimonadales bacterium | reverse complement strand
GGGCACGCTTCCAGCGAGTCTCGAATGTGTCGCCTACCCCTGCTTCGGCAGGGACATTCCGGCGAATGCCGTCGCGCTGCCAGTAAGCGCGAACGATGTCGTAACCATTTCGCTTCCGGCCAAGCAGGCCGTCCATGAGTTCGATCGGGCTCGATCCGTCGTAAAGCGGTTCGATAAGCGGCTGAATGATCGAGGCTGTCCCGTCGAATGCCCTCGCATCGCCCCAGGCCTCGAGGTCGTGCGCCATCGGCACATGCCACTGGCATACGTCCGAGGTCTCGTCGGCATACATGCCGAGATGGGCAGAGAACTTCGCCTTGCGAAGCAGTTCCCCAAATCTCAGCGAGCCCGGCGTCGTGTAGGCGGGGTTGCCGCCGAGAACAATCACCGACTGTGCGGCCCCGCTCTCGAGATCGGCGCAAAGCTCGGCGATCGATTCTCTGCTCACCACCGGGTTAGCCTCGATTGCGTCGATGTAATTGACCGTCGTGCCGAGGTTCCCGAGCGCCTGATTCATTGCGAAAGCCGCTGCATGCGTTGCGGGTGAAGCTTGGTCGCCTGCAACAACAACGCATCGGCCGCGATTCGCGTTCAAGTCGGCAACGACGGCGTCCATAAAGCCCGAAGCTTCCGGCGACAATGTCGCTCCCGCGCCTCCGGCGCCGACTCCCGCGGCCATCGCCATGGCAATTCCCTCGACGTCGCCGCCCTTTGCCCGCAGCCGATGATCCGCTGCCGCGGACGTCACATTCGGCGAGGTCACGACGGCGTACATGCGGTTCATATCCGCCGAGCCTTCGCGTACGCGACGGCGGTCGGCGTATTGGCGGGCATAGCGGATCGCCCCCGGCCCTTCAGCGAGAAAATCGCTGTCCAGCGAAACGATCACATCCGCATTGCCGAAGTTGTAAACCGGTTGCATGGGCGCGCCGAAAACCGCGTTTGACGCCACCATCTGCGTATCTCGGTTCATCGGCTCGTAAACGTGCCATTTCGACCCAGGATGCTTGGCAACAAACTCGTTGATCAACGATGCCAGTGACGGAGACGTCACCGCCTCCGTCAGGATTCTCACGCCGGGTTCGGCAAGCGCCTGGCGTGCGGTCTTGTAAAAAGTTTCGAGTGATCCTGCTTGATCGACGTTGATCACGGACTTGGAGCGATCCGGGTCGTACAGATCCAAAATCATTGCCTGCATGACAGCGCTGCTGGAGCCTAATGTCGCAGGATGACCCTCGTTCCCGTCGATCTTGGTCGGCCTACCGTCGTGCGATTCCACCACCGCGCCCAGAGCAAACCCACCCAGCGTCAGCGTGGTAGCGTAGCGGACCGGCATTCCCGGCGTGACGTTTTCCGGAACGCTGACGTAGGGCACGATCTTCTCGATCCTCTGAGGCCTACACGCCGCGAGGCCCGCAAGCGCAAGCGAGGCGCCCATTAGCTTCAAGAACGACCGCCGGTCTAATGAGGTGGAGAACGGCCCTGCCTGTCTTGGAAACTCGCGGTGAAGCAGTTCGTCGAACCCCTCCGCTTCGGCGAGTTCCTCGATATCGCGCCAGCCTTCCGCACCACCACTGGCGATGAGCTTCTCGCGTACCTCGTCGAGGCTGATGTACTTGCCGCCGGCTTCGTTTCCGTTGTTCTCTGGCATTTCCATCGTCTCTTAGTGGTGGCAAATCGAGCAGTTCGTCAACTGTTCCTTGCGAATACCGCGCTTTTTGACTAGCTCGCGCCCGAGTTCGGCGTGGCTCTTGGCGCCGTCTTCATAAGTGGCGTCGAGGATGCTGCCCTCAGGGCGAACGAATGTTTCGGGACTGCGGTGACATTCCAGACACCAGCGCATTTCGAATGCCTTCGTCTTGAAAGTCAGGTTTTGTTCGTTGATCGCGCCGTGACACGTGTAGCACGAAACGCCTTTTGCAATGTGCACGCTATGGTCGAAATACACAAAGTCCGGCACGTTGTTTACACGGTTCCAAATGATGGGTTCATTCTTCTCGTAGCTGTCGCGCACGACTTGCAGCAGTGGGCTGTTGGTCCAAATCTGGCTGTGGCAGGAATAACAGGTCTCGGTCGACGGCACTCCCGCAACCGGGCCCTTCTCAACTCCGTCGTGGCAGTAATAGCAGGAGATCCCGAGCTCCTCGACGTGGTGCTTGTGGCTGAACGGCGCCGGTTGGTCGAGCGCTACACCGAGCCTATGGGTGTACGGGGTTACATTCGCGCCGACCAGTAGGATCGACGTAAGCCCTAAACCCGCCAACAAGAAGGTGACTTTCACCATGTTGTTGGCGCTCTTTGGAAAGAGTTGCGGCATTACCTAAGCTCCCCCGCCCTGTCTGAGACGCTCCCGCCCAGGCTGCCCTCCGTGAGCTCCCGCTTCAACCCTATAGAGGCGTAAGATGCCATCCGTGTTTTTCTCTTTCGAGTCTCGCAAGGGGCAGATCCGCATGTCCCTCCGCGATTTCGAAATCTCCGTCCGTCCTCGAACATCATATCCCGTTGGCTTTCCCGGAAGTCAAGGGTAAATGGCATTCTTGACGGATATTGTGCATTTTTTCACAAAGTCGCTGCTAAACGCTACAGTTGGTAGAGCATTAAGTACACGACGACGCCGGTGACCGAAACGTATAACCAAATCGGCAGAGTCCACCGCGCGATCGCCTTATGCCTGTCGAATCTCTCCCGAAGCGCTCGCACGAGCGTGATAATGACCATAGGGCCCAGTACCATCGCGAGGATCGTATGCGTCGTCAAGATCGTAAAGTAGATCGGTCGTAGAATTCCTTCGCCGTCATACCGCGTCGTCCCTATCTGGAAGTGATAGGTGAGGTACCCGATGAGGAAGAGAATTGAGCAAGCCAGCGCAGAAAGCATGCACGCACGGTGCGCGGCGATTCGTTTGCCACGGATCATAACGTAGCCCGTCACGAGAAGGACGGTGCTAGCAGCGTTTAGGAAGGCATCGATCGTCGGCAACGACTCCAGCGGAATCATCCGCCGAGCAGCCTTCGGATGTCCTCCTGGATCCTCTCGACATCCCCATCCTCTGTGCCGGTGTAGTATCCGCGGATCTTCCCGTAGCCGTCGACGAGAACGAAGCGGTTGCTGTGCAAAATGTCGCCCGGCACCATAGTGCCGATGAGCTTGTATCCGTTCGCGATCTTGCCGGTTGTTTCGCTGGGGCCCACTGCCCAAGTCCACTGCTCCGTATTCGCGCCGAGTTTCTTAGCTTCTGCGGCTAGCTGGGCGACGGTGTCGTTCTTCGGGTCTACGCTGATCGACAGGAGCTTGACGTCCGGGTTGTCTTTGAACGCCTCCTGAATGACCTTCATATTCCTTTGCAGTGTCGGACATACGCCACGGCATTTGGTGAAAAAGAAATCGACGACGTACACCGAGCCCTTAAGAGACGAAGACTCGAACTGCTCGCCGTCCTGTGCCGTCAACGTGAATTGCGGCGCCTCCCCAATCGGAGCCAAAGCAGGCGGCTCGGCCACAGCTACCGGCTCGGCGCGTTTCCTCTGGATGGCTTGCCGCAGGACGTACATCGTGCCGATCGTGAGCAGCACGACGATCAAGACTCCCCAAAGGAAAAGCCGAATGATCCGAAAACTCTGAATACTCATAAAACGATCAGCGCGAAGAACACAAGCCAGACGATCATCATGAAGTGCCAATAGATGGCTCCGAGATCGAGGGCGAGATGTTTCTTCGCAGTCATGATGCCCAACTTAGCCAAGTAAAAGAGATAGATCAGCCAAGCAACGCCTGCAAGCAGATGAAATCCGTGGACCGAAGTCAAGATATAGAACAGCCCGGCAAACGGGTTAGTTTGGGCGTAGAAGCCGGCTTGCGCCAGTAGCAGCCACGAAACAATTTGGGAAATAACAAATGCCCAGCCTAGGGCAACCGTTACGCCCAAGAAATTGACGCCGCTTCTCATCCTTCCCTCCGCTACCTTCCTTTGGGCCAGGTACAGCGAAACGCTGCTGACGACGATTGCCATCGTGCTGATCCACAATGTCGGCGGCCAAGGAAAGGCGTAGTTCGCCTTTTCGGACATACGATATCCGTACGTCGAGGCAAGCGCACCAAACATGGTCGACAACGAGCCGATGAGAAGCCAAAAGCCGATCTTGGCGAGAGGTATGTCTGGCTTGGGATGCGAGCCCTGGCCGTTGCCGCCGTGGTCGTCACCATTTGTGCCTGAGCCGCCCATGCCCAGACTCGATCGTTTGGTCTGTGGCATCAGAATGTCAGCTTGCCGCTATCGCAGCAAGGAGCAAAAGCGGCAGATACACGATGCTCGCCTTCAAAACTTTGCGCGCGCCCGCCTCGTCGGACCGCTTTTTGAAGTGGTATGAAGCCATCGCAAACCATACCGAAAGCAGGGCGGCGGGGATGAGATAGAGGTACGGCTTATCGAGAGCCAACGCCAGCGCCAGCGCAAATGGCGCCGTCGCCGCCGCGTATTGCAAGCACGCCGACGCGGTGGCAACTGCGTCGGCATTCGGAAACGGCAGCATCTTGAATCCGGCTGCGTCGTAATCTTTGCGGACGAGCCACGCGATCGCCCAAAAATGGGGAAACTGCCATAGAAACTGGACGGCAAAGAGCAACAAACTCGTGGCGGCAAAGTCGCCCGTAACCGCGGTCCAGCCCGCAAGCGGCGGAATCGCCCCGGGAATCGCCCCGATCGCAGTCGCAAGGTGGGTCCTTGGTTTGAGCGGTGTGTAGGCAAACACATACAGCGCAATCGACAGCGCTCCTAGCGCCGCCGTAAGCAAGTTCACGAAGAGGGCAAGCAGAAGCAATCCCACTACAGCCCAGACGACGCCCAAGGCTAGTCCTTCGGTCAGGCCGACTCTATTTGCCGGCAAGGGCCTGTTGCGCGTCCGCTGCATGCGCGAGTCGGGCTCGACCTCGAGCACTTGATTCAGAACGTTGGCGGCGGCGATAACCAACCACGAACCCAGTAGCGTGTTGAACAACAGCGAAGCCGAAATGGACACCGACGCGATTCTCGCGCCGAGAACCATTCCGGCGAGCGTCGTGCCCCAGACCAGTAGCGTGACTCTGGGCTTGCTGAGCGCCCAGTAATCCTTTAGCCGCATGACGAGCAGCGGAACCTGCGGCAGCGAAATGGAGGGATTCTTCACCGACCCTTGATCCCGCTTCCCTGCGACGTCCGCATTTTCGCCATTCGTCCTATTTCACCACGCAATGCCCGCCGATATCAAGTAGCCGACGCTCCGTTGTCGATAAGACGGGCCAACTCTTCGGAAATCCACGTCAGGATTTCGGCATGGCCGGCATTTTCCCCGAAACTCTTCGGCTCACCCATTCGAGCCGACACCCCGCCGAAAGCAGGGCGAGGCCAAACCTTCTTGTAGGGGATGATCTTCGTCGTCCCTTTCAGCCCGACACATACGACCGGCACTCCGCTGCGCACAACGATCATCGCCACTCCGGGCATCAGCGGCTGCAGTTCGCCGGTTTCGCTGAGTTGCCCTTCCGGGAAAATCACAACCGCCTCGCCTGCCTGCAGGAGCTCAACCGTTTTTCGAATTGCGGATCGGTCAGCCGTCCCCCGATCCACCGGAAACGCTTGAAGCACTCGGATGATCGTGGAGAGGATCGGTATCGAGAACAGTTCACGCTTGGCCATGTAATGCGCTCCGCGTGGCAGCGCATATCCGATAACTGCGGGGTCGCAGTCGCTCAGGTGATTGGAAACAATCAGCACGCCGCCTCGCTTCGGCACATTCTCTTTGCCCGCTAGGCGAACCGGCCCCAACAAGAACAACAGGATTGTGAGTAAGAGCTTGGTGACCGGATACGCGACGAATTTGTAAAACATTTACCCGCGGCGACGCAAGCCGACGATCGAGGTGATTCCGCCGATTGTCATAAGAGCCGCGCCTACCCAGACGAGCCCGGTCATCGGCTTGAAAAACAACTGCACGGGGAATATCAATTCAGGTGAAACGATGGAAACTGTCGCGTCACCCGAATCCGCCATAAGCCGTTTTAATTCCACCCTAACGCCAATTTCCCTAAGTTCCGCGGGATGCATCACCGGCCCAGAATCCCCGATTTCCATTTCCGGATGCACATCATAATCTTTGTCGGCAATGTTCATAAGAAGGCGGGCGCCGAATTTAGTCCCTTTTTGGCCGGTTTCTCCGCTTCGCGTCCTCTCTAAGTACTTTATTCTAAATGGGCCAACCGTTTTTTCACTGCCCTCCTCGAGTGTGATATCCGACTCGATCTCTGTTTCCGGCGCCCCGACGACAAAATACATGTCGTAAAGCGCGTGACGCTGAATGTCGGGCCGAGAAATCGGCGTCGCACGGCCGTCCTGAATTTCGTAATAGAAGTTCGGGCGGAATACAGTTTCGCCCGAACCCGTCGAATTCTTGACAAGAAACTCCAGCCGATTATTTGGATCGGACATTTGCTCCGGCGACGGCAGCTTTTCAATCGTCGCGAGGTACGTCTTATCCGGCAATAGTGCGAGCCTCGCAGGTTGCGTCATTGTCACTCCGTCGATTGCGGTCTTTTCGAATGCGCGGGACACAATGAGGCCGAGCACCAACAACGCAACACCTGCGTGTGTGATAAACGCCCCGACTCCACCGGATTTCGTGCGCATCCGCTCGATGGTTCGGTAACCGTTTGCGACGATTGAAAAGAGGCAAACAAAAATTAGAACGTAAAAAACGATCAGCTGATTGGCAGGCATCCGCTCGAAGCCTTCCAAAGTCAGCCCGCTCTTGACGATCGCCAGGACCGACAGTCCGAAAACCAGGACGCTGACGAAAAATACATTCCCAATTGTCTTAATCCGTTCCGGCGCCGTTTTTGTCCAGCCTAAAAACGGAACGAATGCCATCAGCAGTAAGAGCGGCACGAACGGATAGGCTACGACGACATTGTAAGCGCCTTCGGCGACGATCTGCTTGGGCCTGCCGAACAACGCTCCCAAAAATGGCAACGACATTCCATACGCGGCCATTAAGCCGATCCCGTAGAGCAGCGCAAGTCCGACGGACATACCGAAAGTTCGATGGCCGGCAACCTTCGGCTCGCTGTCGTCACCGGCGCGAAAAGCTCGCACAGACAGCGCGATCAACGCAGCAACGCTCAGCAGAACAAGCGCCAACAGAAAACCGTGCGCCCCCTCGTTCATTTCGGCGAAGCTGTGGACGCTGACGGCCGTCAAGGCGCCGCTCCTCGTTAAATAAGTTCCGTAAACAAACCACACGAACGGCAACAACCCTAGCAGAATATTCAGCCTGTCCCAACGCTTTCGATTGCGCTGAATAAAAAGGCCGTGCACGAGAACAGCCGTTGCGATGAACGGAACAAGGCTCACGTTCTCCACGGGGTCCCACGCCCAAAAGCCGCCCCAGCCGAGCGTCTCGTAAGCCCACAGTCCCCCCATCGTCAGACCGACACCGAGGACAATCATCGAGAAAATCGCAAAGGGTCGAACCGCACGAACCCAATCGAAGTGATTCTTGGTAATCGACGCAGACGCCGCAAATGCAAACAACGAAAGCAAGCTACCGAATCCGATAAAGATCACCCACGGATGAATCACCATCCAGTAATTCATGAGCGTCGGATTGAGCCCACGGCCATCCGGTGGAATGATCATGGACTGCCCCGGCGCCAAAAGCTGTCGGTCTTCGGCGCTTAACTGCAACAGCTGAAACGGGGACTCGTAAGCGAGTATCGCCGTCAATCCGATCAGCACGACGGCACAAACGCCAATGAAAACGCGTCTGTACTGCCCCGTTTTGAAAACGACGATCGCTGCAAACACCGCGCTTGTCAGCGTCCAGAGCATAAACGATCCTTCCTGTGCCGCCCAAGCAGCGCTGAAACGATACATGCCGGGCATGTCGTTGCTCGTGTTTTCCCAAACGTACGAGTACTCGTACTGCCGCGTCATCAGCAAAAAAACGTGAACGCCGAAAGCAAGCACCACGCAACCGACGCCGCCCAAAAACGTTCGAACCGACAAAGTCTCATTCTTGCGAAATACGCTTAAAGCGGTAACCGCAAAGAGGAAGATGGCGGCAAAAATTAATCCCTTGCCAACGAGCCCGGCCCAAAGACCCCACGAAGGCGGATCCGGAAAGCGCATCATTTGCCGGAAACGTAGTTGGTCGATTCCGACTCGTACTTGCTTGGGCACTGGGTCGAAACTCTGACCGCGAGGAATCTCCCGTCAGCGAATGCCCCCTCGACAGACGCCGTAGGCGCAGATTCGAAGTTGCCGGGCTTCATCCCGTGATACTCGACCAGCATCGCGTCGCCGGCGTCATCGGTCAATCGAAACGTAAATACGCCGTCTCGAAGCTTCGCCGAGGCGTGGTCGATCTGGCCCGCAACGTGCACGCGCTGTCCCGCCATTGCGGAAGCCTCTCGCGCACCCACGTAAGGGCTGGCGTTGACCATAAACGCATAAACGCCGAGGCCCAGGCCCGCAACGGCAAGTAAGGCAGCAAGAATCGCGCCGGGTTTCACTTAGCCCTCATTCTAATCGAAACCGGGGCTCACTCGCTCGGGTTCCAGCGGGCAGAGGCCATATCGACGATCCCCCAATCCATAAAAGGCACGCCCTCTTCGCGGAGCCTTTCCTCCTGCTCACCCATCAGACGTGGATGCCGTTTGCCGATCGGCAAGGTCCCGCCCTTCGCGACGACCCGCCACCAGGGAACTCCGTCCGGCGCCGAAGCCATCCTCCTGCCGACCAGAAATCCGCTCATCGGATTCCTGAGCGCCGCGCCGATATCGCCATAGGAGCACACCCTCCCAGGTGGTATCGAGGCTACCAAATCCCAAAGCTCTTGCATCTTGCGCAACAATCGTAGCCTATGGAATGGGTTGAAGTGCCGATCCGCGTACGTTACGGAGAAACCGACCAGATGGGCCACGCCTACTACGCCAACTACCTCTACTGGTTCGAGGTTGCCCGCGGTGAGTGGTGCCGTGCACACGGGTTTACCTACAAAAGTCTAGAAGACGAGGGGCTATTCCTGCCTGTGGTAGAGGTTTGGGTGCGCTACCGCGGCGAGATCACTTACGACGAGGACATCGTGATCCGCATCAAACTTGCGGAAACCAAGCGAGCCTCGATGAAGTTCGAGTACGAAGTCACTAAGAACGGGGAGAAAGTTACCGATGGCTATACGTGGCACGTCTTGATGGGCAAGGAAAGAAAAGCTGTCTCGATCCCCGACAGCCTAAAGCAGCGGATGGGCGTCTAACGAGCTTCGCGCCGTTTCATCGCAGCCCAAGTCCGCGGAAAACGATCCTCCAAAGGTGCCACTTTCTCGTAGATCGGCATGAGCCGGTTCACACCGGCAACCACGGCCATTGCCTGCCGCTTCAACTTGAGGCCAAGCACGTCGTATTCGGAGGCGATCTCGTTGGCAGATCGTTGCGGAACATAGAGTCCGCCGACCTTAACGAAAGCGGAGCTGATTTCCGCTTGGGTCGCGGCGCGCGTGACGGCACGCCCTGTCGCTACGTCATAGCTCTCTCTGAAACTCGGCTCGCGGCCCGCGATCTCAGCGCGCTCCATGATCAGCCCGAAGGTTGCGATGTCCGAAAGAGTTTCCAGAAACCGGATCTCCTTCGTGCCTGCGTCGAGAAGCGTCAGCCGCAAGTCGGGCCGAACGATTGAAAGCACGACCCCCGGCAGGCCCGCGCCGGTCCCGATATCGATCACCGACGAGCCTTCAGGGATGAACGGCGAAAGGCTGAGAGAGTCCAGAAAGTGCCGCGCGCGGCAGTCCTCCCTCGGCACCCCGGTAAGGTTCGTCGTCTGATTGGCTTTATACAGCCGCTCTTCGTACTCGGCAAGCGCAGCCACCGCTTCTTCTGTAACCTCGACACCGAGACCTTTCGCCTGTCGCGTAAACTCGTCCCACTTCATTGCCGCGGTAGGTTCACCAAACTCATCGCACCCTCGACCCCTCGCTCGACAATTGCTTCACAAGCATCTGCCGCCCTTGCGATCGCCTCGCGGATCGGCTCGATCTCCTCCCTATCGAAATGCGACAAGACGTGGTCGACGCCGGTAACCCCGGGCGATCCGATCCCGATTCGCACTCGCGGAAACTGGCTTCCAATTTGGTCGACCAGGCTCTTCATGCCGTTATGCGAGCCGCTGCCGCCGAACGGCTTCAGCTGCACGCGGCCGACGTCCAGGTCCATTTCGTCGAACACGACGACTACGCGATCAGCGGTCAAATTGAAATAGCGGAGGAGTGCTCCCGCTGCCCTGCCGCTGTTGTTCATAAACGTCATCGGCTTTGCGAGGCAAACAGGAGTATCGCCCAACTTGCCTACGCCGTAATTGGCTTCGAACTTCCGCGTCCTCAGCGCAATCTTGTGCCGCTCTGAGAGCAGGCGCATCACCTCGAATCCTACGTTGTGGCGCGTCGAAGCATATTCGCCCCCGGGATTCCCTAGACCGAGAAACAGCCACTCAGGCATAACTGGAGGCGTGACTCGGCGGCGAAACATCCGGTCCCAATTATGCCTATTGCTTCGGCGCGTACCGCTCTACCTGCGTCTCCGTGCCTCGACGCACGACCATGTAACCGGTGCGCGTCGGCTTGAAATAGCGCTTTAAAGTCTGAACGGCACGGTCCACAGCGATCGTGCTGCAGTAAAACAGATCGACAGCCGCGAAGCCATGCTCGGGCCAGGTGTGGATCGTAAAGTGCGACTCCTGAATGATAACCGCCCCCGAAACACCGAATGGTTTAAACTCATGGAAGCTGTCGGTCACGACGCTCGCTTCGCTCTCTCGTGCGGCCTCGACCATCGCCTCCCTAACGAGGCTCTCTTGCTCGAGGGACTTCGGGTCACACCCATAGAATTCGATCAACAGGTGGCTGCCGAGCGAAGGCAATTCGTTAGGCTCGTGAGGATTGTGAAAGTCGTCGTCGTCCAGCCACTTCTTAAAGCCGCTGTCGTCGTTCGACGTAAAAACAGTCCAGTCTCGATTGATCTGAACCTGTTCGACTGCAACCGAACGCATGAGCCGGGAACGAACCCAATCCATGAGCATGCCAAGCAGGCTCCTTCGGTGGGGGACGGTAACCGCCACAGTGGCGGCAAGGGTAAGCGCCAGAGCGCCGATTACATACGGCACCGCCATCGACCTCCACACGTGTATGAGTGGCGCCCGACACTTGACCCAAGCCCGGGAGCGAAACCAGCCGCCAGAGAATCCAGCAGCGCGAGTTGCGCTGACCTAGTAGAAAAGCCCAGAGTATTCATAGAGATGTTGGACGCCGCCGATGCGCGCATTTTTTGGTCGCTGACGGCAGGAAGCAAATTGTACCTATGTATAACCCGTTAGGTACAAAGTCCTTGACACTGGACATGGGCTTGAACGTTGTGATACCTTGAATCCAACGGCGCTTCCGCCTCTTGACTGAACAAAGTTGGAGCGAAGCCGTCGAAACAGAAGACGGGAGGATCGTCGCCCGACGGAAAAGGACTGTAAGGTTACGGATGACCCGGGCGCCGCAGAAGCAGATGGCGAAACAATTAGAATATTCAGCAGCAACATCCTACGGTGTCAGCAGTCGCGTGCCGTCGATGATTCCGCAACTCGTCCGCCGGCCACTCCTGGTCAAGGATGAAGAACATAGCCTTGCCGTTCGAGCCAATAACGGTGACGAAGCGGCCAGACGCAAGGTGATCGAATCGAACATGAGGCTCGTCTGCAACATCGCGAGGCAGTACCAGTCGCAACAGGTTCCGTTCGAAGATCTCGTTCAGGAAGGCGCAATCGGCCTAACGCAAGCCATTGATCGGTTCGATGCCGATAAGGGCTATCGGTTTTCAACGTACGCGGTGTACTGGATCAAGCAGTCGATCCGCAAGGCTGTCACCAACAGGTCTCGAGTAATACGGCTCCCAGCCCACGCGGTCGAGGAGAAGAAGCGCTTAGCTCGGTTTCGTGAGGAATTCGAGGCGGCGCACGGCCGAACCCCGATGCCCGAAGAAATCGCGGAAGCCTTCGGCTACACCGTCGACAAGGTTGCCACCCTCTTGGGCGCGGAACACGATTGCCTTTCGCTGGACAGCCGGACCGGAGCCTACGACTACACTGCGCTCCTGCCTGATCGCGCCTGCGAAGACCCGGAGGCGGCCGTGCTGGAGAAAGCCGACCACGACACCTTCCGAGAGTTTCTTGGGCGGCTTTCCCCCCGGGAGCGGTTGGTGATTATTCGCCGCCTCGGCCTCGAGGCTAACTCTTCGCCCGAGGAGCCGCTGTCGATCGCCCGCGAACTAGGCATCAGCAGGACAGCCGTTCACCAAGCAGAAGCGAACGCGATCCGATCACTACGAAAAATGGTCGAGGATGCCGATTCCGGCCGACTGCAGCCTGAAAGGTGAAACCTCCCGGCCCGTTCAGACGTTAGCAAGGAGATACTTCCGATGGCTCAGCGAGTTTCGGTTATAATGCCGTGACTTCGTGTGGCCGTCCGGTCGGAGAAGTACCCATGTCAATGAGCGAAATTACGAACGACGTTATCTGGCTGACCCCCGAGGGCTACGAGCGACTCACAGCCGAACTTGAAGAGCTCACGACGGTTCGCCGTCCTGAGATCGCCGCCCGTCTGCGAGATAGTAAGGATCATGGAGAGTTCAGCGACGACAACTCCGAGCTCGACGAGGTCAAGTTCGAACAGGCAATGGTCGAGGGACGCATCGTGGACCTGAAGTCTGTCCTCCTGAACGCGCAGGTACTCACTCCCGCAGAGGTGTCGAACCGCGAAGTGACCATTGGGACGATTGCCGAGATTGTCAACACGAAGGCTAAGAAAGTCAGAAAAGTTAAGCTGGTTTCGAGCGTCGAAGCCGACCCGACCAACGAGATGATTTCCGTCGAGTCGCCGCTGGGCGAAGCGCTCTACGGAAGCAAGAAGGGCGACAAGGTCACGGTCGACGCCCCGGCAGGCAAGATCGTGTACGAAGTAAAGGCGCTCTCCAAAGGCGTTAAGTGAGCGACGAGCCACGTCTCGCCAAGCTCGAGCGCCTGCGAGAGTTGGGCCACGACCCGTATCATCACGAAGCCTTCCAAATCACCAACACCCCGGAATCGATAAGGGAGAATTACGCGGAGCTCGATGGTAAGCCCGTGTCTTTGGCGGGCCGCGTCACCGCGCTACGGCTCATGGGCAAAGCCGCCTTCGCCGACCTGACACACGCCGGCGAGCGCATGCAGATCTACGTCAAGAGAGATCTTGTAGGCGACGACTTGTGGGAAGTGTTCAACTGCGTCGACTTGGGAGACCTCATGGGAGTTACAGGAACGGTCTTCACAACGAAGACTGGCGAAATCAGCATCCAAGTGGCTGCGCTTGCCGTTCTTGCGAAGTGCCTCCATACTCCACCGATCGGCAAGGAGAAGGACGGCCAACAGTGGTACGGCCTTGCCGACGTCGAGGAACGCTACCGCCGCCGCTACCTCGACCTAATCGCCAACGCAGAGAGTCGACATGTCTTGCTTACGCGCTCCACGGTCATTTCGGCGACCCGCAGGTTTCTCGACGACCGCGGCTTCGTCGAGGTCGAAACCCCGGTGCTTCAAACGGAAGCCGGCGGAGCGGCCGCAAGGCCGTTCCATACGCATCACAATGCGCTCGACTTAGAGCTGAAACTGCGCATATCGCTGGAGCTTTACCTAAAGCGCTTGCTCGTGGGCGGCATAGACAAGGTCTACGAAATCGGGCGCGTATTTCGAAACGAAGGAATCAGCACCCGCCATAACCCCGAATTCACGATGCTGGAGCTTTATCAGGCCTACGTCCAGATGGAAGACATCCAAACGCTGGTCGAAGACCTGTGCCGTCACCTGGCAATCGAACTCAACGGCAGCGCACAGGTAGAAGTCAACGGCACTAACATTGACTTCTCCAGGCCGTGGCGAAGGCTCGACCTGCTCGCAGGTATCGAGGAGCACGCAGGAATCGCTCCGGCAGAGTTCGAGTCGCTTGACTCCGCTCGTTCGGCAATGGGGCGTGTCGGCCTGCCCACCGAAGGCGAAGAAAGCATCGGCGGCATCATCGAGAAGCTGCTAGAACGCTTCGTCGAGCCGAATTTGGTACAGCCCACCTTCGTTCAGGGCTACCCGCTCGAGACCTCGCCTCTCGCCAAGAGTGATCCGAGCCGGCCGGGTTTCACACGGCGATTCGAGGGCTATGTTTTGTGCCGGGAGCTTTGCAACGCGTTCAGCGAACTAAACGACCCCGTCGACCAGCGCCGACGCATGGAAGCCCAAGCATCGCAGCTTGCCAAAGGAGACCTGGAAGCCAACCCGTTGGACGAAGACT
>JAICGT010000006.1 GCA_025922995.1 Fimbriimonadales bacterium | reverse complement strand
GAAATCATGCTGCAGCAGACTCAGGTCGCGGCAGTCATTCCCTTCTACTTGCGGTTCATGTCGCGGTTTCCGACCGCGACATCCTTGGCGGGAGCCACCGAATCCGATGCGCTCGCAGCGTGGGAGGGCCTGGGCTACTATCGCCGACTTCGGAACTTGAAGGCATCGGCTGCTATGATCCACGAAGCCGGCTGGCCGGATGACTTGCTTACCCTGCCCGGCGTCGGAAAGTACACGGCGGCAGCGGTCGGTTCGATCGCATTCGGCAGGCGTGCTGCGTGCGCGGACGGAAACGTACGGCGCGTTTGGTCACGGTTTTTAGCGCGCGACTGCTCACTCGTCGAAGCCGAGTCTCAATCGGCCGGGATGATGGCAGGCGCGGCGACCGGTGAGTGGAACCAGGCTGTAATGGAACTCGGCGCTGTTATCTGCAAGCCCAGAGACCCCAAATGCGGCCGCTGTCCAATTTCTTTCGGATGCGCATCGCTCAGCCAGGGTTGTGCGGATAAGTACCCGACGCCTGCCGCAACCAGTGCGGTGCGAGTCGACCAAGTTTGCGCTTGCGCGATTCGAGGGAAAAGAGTCGGAGTACGCTTGTGTGAATCCGGGGAGTGGTGGCAAGGCATGTACGCGTTCCCGAGAACATCAGTAATCGCAGGTGAGGCAGGTAAAGAGGCGGCCCAGCGGTTGGGTCTCCGGCAGCCCGAGTCGTTGGGAACGCTCAGCCACGTGGTTACCCATCACCGAATTCGACTGCAGGCGTTCGTGGGTAAACCGACAAGAGACATGACCGTGGAGTGGCGGACGCTCGACGAACTCGCGCGGCTGCCTATGCCAAAGCCAGCTCGACGGGTAACTCGGTGGTTGGAGCCAGTCCTATGAGCGGCCTAGCCCCGGCTACCGTTTACATCAGCGCAGCTCTGACCGGGGTGCTCGGCTTGGCGTTGCTAGTCGCAAAGGTCGCTCGGGCGGAAACGGCTGCGAAGCACTTCGCAATTGCCTTCTGGTCGTGCGCAGCAATCTGTTTCTCGTTCCTGATCCTGGACAAAGTGGTCGACGTCAGCTACACAAAGGGCCTCTATGCCGCGATCGGCGTCACTGTAGTTGTCGGTGTTCTCGCGGGGGTCGCGATCAGAAGGGTCGGACAATGAAGCGAGAGCCGAACCAGCAGCGACGTTGGGAAAACGAGGGAGGAGCTCTCAGTCCAGAGGAAGCGGCTCGCATCGACGCAGGATTTTTCAGCGAGAACGAGCGCCTAATGTCGGGGATCGAACCGTCGTTCGCTGAAATAGGTGACTTCATCACCGCGGCGGGCAGTCGGATACCCAGCGCGCGGATCGCCTACCAGACTTTCGGCGAATTCACGGGCGAAAACGCGATCCTGATTTGTCACGCCCTCACGGGCACTTCGAATGTGGTCGGTTGGTGGGATCGGTTAGTCGGACCCGGCCTAGCTATCGACACCGACAAGTACTTTGTGATTGGTAACAATCTGCTCGGCGGGTGCCAGGGATCGAGCGGCCCAGCGCCGGGAGACGATCCGGATTTTCCTCTCATAACCATCCAGGATCAGGTAGCGGCGCAGGCTGCCTTGCTCAGATCGTTGAACATAGAAAATCTACACGCGGTCGTTGGGTGCAGCACCGGTGGATTCCACGCGCTGCACTGGTCGGTAGCGCATCCGATCCCCGTTACCAAAATCATTGTGTCGGCATCGGGAGCCCGCCAAAACTCTCGTCAGTTAGCGCTTAACGAAGCCGCAAGGCAAGCGATCATGCGCGACCCGAAGTGGCTCAGCGGCAAGTACCGCTCAGACGACCCGCCTGCCCAAGGCCTCGCCGTAGCGCGTATGATCGGGCACATCGCCTACCTGAGCGGCGAGGCACTGGAACTCAAATTCGGCAGAAATCCACAGGGAGAAGAATTGGAGTTGTCACTCGCGCCGCAGTTCTCGGTCGAAAGCTATCTCAATTATCAGGGCGACAAGTTTGTCGACCGGTTCGACGCCAACAGTTTTCTTGTGTTGACCCGCGCCGCCAACTTCTTCGACCTTGACTCTTTGCGCGGCTCGCAATCGAAGCACCTGTTTATCGCGTACGCGAGCGACACCCTCTTCCCGCCATCGATGTCACGCGAGCTGGCCGCAATGGCCAAAGCCGAGGGCCTTGACTCGGAACTCGTCGAAATCAATCTGCCGTTCGGGCATGACGCCTTTCTGCTCGACGGGAAAATGCAGGGTGATGCAATCGCCGAGTTTCTTCAATCTGCCGGAGAGTGACGGTAAGCCGGGCCGGCGTTGCCGCGAGCCCGGCACCACACGCTAATTGCTCAAGATTAGAACGAGCAGCAGAACCCCGACGATGATCAGGATTTCCCTGTTGCTAATCGTCTGACCCGGATAGTTCACTTTGACGACCTCGCCGGGAGCGAGCGTCATTGCAAAGAAGTCAGCCTCCGATATGCCGCTCGGAACCGTGCGCACGCCATCGCTTCCGAGGATCTTGACCTTGCCGGCCGAAATCTCGTCGAATGGCTGAGCAGCGCCCAAAGCTTCACCAACGGTCATACCTTCGCGGTAAGGCAGGGCGCCAGGCTTCGCAACTGCGCCAGCAACGGTGACGTATTTGGAAGCATCGTATACGGGTACTTCGATACGGTCCCCGGGCTTCACCAGCGGCGTCGGGCCGACTTTCGTCAAGTCGACGACTTCCCTGTCACCGTCAGCCTCAATTATATGCACGGCCATCGGGTCGGCATTATCTGCAAATCCGCCGGCGGCTTCAATCGCTTGGCGTAGTCGCATACCTTGCTTCAGTTCGACACTGCCGGGTTCGATGACGGCTCCACGGACGTCTACCGATACGGCAGTTGCCGACGCGGCGATCGCAGCCACGATCGACATAGTGAATAGTTTTCTTAACATCGCATTCTCCATCTGGGTCTGTAATTCCGCACGATTGCGAAACTCCTTATCTTCGTACTACGCGCCAACGACGCGTTTTGAAACAAACTTGACCGAATGGAACTGCTAACCGATCCTGCAGCGTGGGCGGCCGTGCTCGCCCTAACGGCCCTCGAGATTGTTCTCGGTGTCGACAACATCGTCTTTATCTCGATCCTCGCCGGCAAGTTGAAAAAGGCTGAAGAAGCGAAGGCTTGGAAACTGGGCCTCGGCCTTGCCCTTGCGTTGCGCATCCTTCTACTGCTTGCCTTGGGATGGATACTAGGGCTGGAACGTGAAATCTTCAGCTTGTTTGGCCGTGGATTCAGCGGAAAGGACTTTATTCTGCTGGGCGGCGGACTCTTCCTGGTCTGGAAGGCTGTCAAAGAAATCCACGAAAAACTCGAGGGCGAAGAGGGTCATGCATCAGCCAAAGTGACCGACACATTTGCATCTGTCGTAGCCCAAATCGCGGTCATTAACATTGTGTTCTCCCTGGACTCGGTCATTACCGCCGTCGGAATGGTCGACGAGGTGGTTCTTATGGTAATAGCAGTTGTGGTCGCCACCGTGCTGATGTTGGTCTATGGACAGCGCGTCGGCGCATTCGTGGAAAGACACCCGACGCTCAAGATGCTTGCGCTTGCCTTCCTCGTTCTGATCGGAGTCAACTTGATCGCCGAAGGAGCAGGCCAAGCGATCCCCAAGGGCTATACGTACTTTGCGATGGCGTTTGCGGTCGGTGTCGAGATGTTAAACAATCGGATACGTCCAAAAACGGAGCCGGTTCACTTAAGACAGGCATTTTCCGAAGAAACCGGCAACCTTCAGGCGTAGAGACTGCGTACCGTGTTCTATGAGTTTTTTGTCGCCGATCGCAATGCTTGCGATCGGCTTGGGAGGTGCCATCGACGAACCGAAGGTCATCACGGGAGGAAAAATGGAGTCGCCGCCGTCCATAGACGGCACCGTGAATGCCGCCGAGTGGTCCGGCGCGTTCACAGCCGAAGGGTTCGTCCGCATGAGCACGGACGCGCCGACTAAGTTTCAAACTAAGTTTTTCGCAGGCTACGACCAAGAGGCACTTTACTTTGCGTTCATCTGCACCGACCCCCAACCGAACCTGCTCCGCATGACGGAGTACCGGCGGCAAGGCAATGTAGAGCCGGACGACCACATCGTCCTCCTGATCAATGCCAACGGAACTTTTCAGGAATCTGAGTTCAGCGAATTCGCGTTTAATGCCATCGGTGGAAATAATGCCGAACTCGCCGGCGGTCGCGCAGACAAAGTGGAGTGGCAAGGCGAGTGGCAGAGCGTCGGCAGGAAAACGGATACGGGATACGAAATAGAAGTCAGGATTCCGTGGAAAGTTTTGTATCCGCCATCGGCCGGCAAGCGCCGCATCGTCTTGAACTTCGGCCGATACGTCCCGAGGGAGTCCGAGTTCTCGATTTGGTCGAACATCGGCCCGCAAGAGTTAATGTCGCGCAACGCCGTGTGGGAAGGCGTCGACATTCCTGCAATACCAAAAGAAAATGCGATTCAGGCCCTGCCGTATGTTGTGACGGGCTACGACGACAAATTCACGGTCAGGAGCGGTGTCGATTTTCGATATCTTCCGACC
The DNA here is from genome assembly GCA_025922995.1 of Fimbriimonadales bacterium. GTDB lineage: Bacteria > Armatimonadota > Fimbriimonadia > Fimbriimonadales > ATM1 > JACDEQ01. Next base: position 9,922 of record JAICGT010000006.1, on the reverse strand, counting down.
AATCAGGTTACGACATTAGGGACGGTCAATCCCGACTTCGCCAACATCGAAGGCGCGCTGCTGGGCGTCGAATTCTCACGCTTCGAAAGGCTCGCCGAGGAACGCCGGCCGTTTTTCGTGGAAGGCGCCGACTACTTCCGGATAGGAGGCATGTCTGCGCAACTCTTCAGCCCGCAGAGAATCGGGCCGATCGACGTTGGCGCCAAGGCATTCGGGATATTGCCGAATGAACTGGACTTCGGCGCGCTGGTAACGACGCGGGCGGGTGAAGAAACCGTCGGCGCCTTTCGCGTCAGGAAGGGCTTCGGACGCTCATCGATCACGGCGGGCTATGTCGGCGCCGAAAAGAATGGCATCGAGAATCGCGCGATGGGAGTTCAGGCGTTTCTGCAAGGGCCGCGCTTCTTTGGCTCGGCAATATACAACGGCACCGACGACACTGAGCGCGGTGCAGGCAAACGAGTCGACTTGGACGCCGGCTTCAATGACGGCAGGTGGTTCTCAGGAGTCGGATGGCAAACAATCGACGAGAACTTCCTCCCGCGATATGGGTTCGCCCCGAGGCGTGGTTTTGACGGATTCGGCTCGCACCTCGGGTATCAGGCAGATTACAACAGCGGACCGCTCAATTCCTTTTTCTCGATAATCGAAGCCAGCGACCGTAAGAGGCTAGATGGCAAGGGCATCTTCGAGCGGGGGTTCTCAGTTGCGTCCGAAGCGGAAATTAGAAACGGCCTTGCGGTCGAGGCGTTTTTTGCCGACTACGATTTTTTCGATTCATCCGATAGGTTCGGTGGCGCCGAAATCGGATTTCCTCATACCGATCCCTACCACCAATTCAGCGTTGGTTATTTTGGTGGCACTGTCGCTGATCAAAACTATTCCGAAATTGTCGCAAGTGCGCGCTGGCGGTTCCCGAATCGGCTCACTATTGCCGCATCTTCGCAACTTGTCGGATTCGGCAATGACGATAGCTCTCAACACGTCATCGGCCTGTCGTTTGAGCTGTCGCAATTTCAATCGATCGTCGGTAGGATTGTCGTCGAGGACGGGTCGACGAACTGGTACTTGTCTTACCGGCATTCCGGCAACAAGGGGCTGGAATACTTTGTAATCCTCGGCGACCCGAACGCGGATAGTTTTCAGGACCGCCTGATTATCAAGCTAGTGGCTCCTGTGAGCTTCCGGCTTTAGGTTTCGGCATAGCGAACGGCGACACAGCAGCGCTAATGCTCAGTACCGCCGCACAGGCGATTATTGGCAAGTATTTGTCCAAGTCGAACAGGGCTCCACCGACCGACGCGCCGAGAATTGCGCCGAGACCCTGGGCAGTCATTACCGCACCCAAGTAGGAGCCCGACTTCTTCGGATCGATGTGGCTAACCGCGGCTTGCCACGATGGAACGGCGACCAAGAAACCGATGCCGACCAAGCCCGCTGCGATTGCCAAGACCAAAAGGCCGCGGGCAAATTCCGCCCACGCCCCGCCCGCTACAGACCACATCCCACAGGCAGCTAGGATCAGGCCGATCTTGACGGCACGTGTGCTGCCGATTCTCTCCGCCCACTTGCCGAGCGGTATTCCAAGTATCGCCATGCCCGCCGCAGCCGGCAGGAGAAGCAGTCCGAACTGCGTCTCGGAAAGCCCGTAGAGTTGCACGGCAAGCAGTTTGATTACGGGCGCGAGAATCCCCGCACCGAAGAAGACCAACACGGCAAGTGAAAGCACCGCGGGTATCGACCGCGCGCACTTCCACAGGTCTTTGATTCCGTGCTCTTCCAGGTCTTCGCCTTGTTCGAGGCGATGCTTGCGGCTGTCCTTTCTCGCAAACAGGAGCGCGACCAGAGCCGTGCCGCCGAACAACCCTGAAGCCAAGTAGAAACTTGGGGTCAGCGAGCCGAGCGCATCGTTCATGAACCCTCCGACCAGTGGCCCGGTAGCCAGCCCGATCATGAAGCACACGTTGAGCAGCGACATTCCCTGGGCTTTCTCGCCGAGGTCGACGACGTCGCCGACGGCAGCATATAGCGCCGGCCAAAGCATTGCGGCGGCAAGGCCGTCGACCACTCGCAGCCCTACAAAAGCGGCCACCTGAAAAGAGCTGCCGTGCGGCACCATCATCGTAAGAAGAGGCGTGCAGACCATCATCGCGGGAGCGAGGATCATGAACAGGCGGCGGCCGTATTTGTCCGCCATGTGCCCCGCAAAGCCTTTCAGTAGCGCCTCGGCGAGCAGAAATGTGGAGAAGACCGCTGCGATGACTTTGCCGCTCATGCCGCGGTCTTCGAGAAAGACGGGCATTACGGAGATGTTGAGCACCGCGAAGCCGAGCTCTGCGGCAAGCGCGACCAAAAGCAATCGGAAGACTTCTGGGCGCTTCCACACCGCCACGCGATGCTCCATGGCAGGGACGTATGTTACTTTACTCGCCGCTAACTAGCCGTGTTCTGGACTAAAAGAGAGACGTGTCGAGGCCCAATGGGTCGGTCTTGCGGCCACGGGGCCGGGCAATCTCCGCATGAGACACGACGTGCTTGATCGGATGCCGGCTGCGAATGTCTGCCAGTAACGATCTCAAAGCGACAATCTGGCTCTCGGGATACGGGTCGAATCCGTCGTTGAGGTTGACCAGTTCGATACCGATCGCGAAGTCGTTGACCACAGTGCGCCCGTCCGGCATTTCGCTGACGCCGGCGTGGAAAGCCTTCTCGGTCTCGTCCACATGTTGGTAAACCGTGCCGTCCCGGTCGATGGTGTAATGAGCGCTTACTCCGGGATCAGACTTTCGGAAGTGCTCGCACACCTCGTCGACGGTATCCAAAACAGTCGCGTGCAGGACGACCGTGTCTACGACAACGCCGGGTGGCCTGGGCTCGTGGTTTGGGCTCGCAAACTCGCCTTCCAAGGCGAAATTACAGGCCGAGGAGCTTTTTGACGCGCTTGGCTTCGCCCTTCGCTAGCTCGGGCTCACTTTCGAGGCGGCGCTTTTGAGAGCCGCTCTTGTGGAAAAACATGTGGCTGTTATACGCTTTGCGGCGCAGTATCTTGCCGGTCCCCGTGATCTTGAACCGTTTCGCTGCTGTCTTGCACGTCTTTAGCTTGTTTCCCATCTGTTTTCTCTTTCTTTACCGGAGCCTTCTTGTTTGGGCTGACGACCATGGTCATCTGCTTGCCTTCGAGGCCCGCCGGCTTGTCTATTTGAACGGTGTCCCCTAATTGTTCAAGGAACCAGTTCATTTTCTCGATGCCGATCTCCGGGTGGGTGATCTCGCGCGCTCTAAACTGCACGAGGAACCGAACCTTGTCGCCTTCGTCCAAAAACTTTCGAGCGTTTTTCAAAAGGACCTGGAGGTCGTGCCCAGCCGTACCCGGGCGGAACTTTATACCCTTAACGTCCTGGGCTTTGCGCTTGTGCTTGTTCTCTTTCTCCCGCTTTACCGTCTCGTACTTGTACTTGCCGTAGTCGATGATGCGGCAGACTGGCGGTTGCGCATTGGGGGCTACCAGCACGAGGTCGAGGCCGGCGTCCTGCGCCATTTGAAGGGCCTTTCGGGTGGCTACGATGCCCACCTGCTCCCCTTCGGCTCCTATCAGGCGCACATCCGGGTGGCGCAAGCAGCGCTGATTGATCATGGGCCCTGGCTCGGGCCGAACGTCGCGACGTCTAAAGCGCCTTATCTTGCTTCACCTAGGTTCATGTTTTGCTTTTCGATACCAAGATTATAGACGACTTCAGGCTCGCCAAGGTTCTGCGGGGTCGTTTGGCCCTCGAGCGCCAACTGCTCACTCCATGCCGTGGGACAGCCCATGGCGTCGTTTTCCGCCTATCCCGCCTTACGCTGCCGGGAATCTTCGTACTGCCCGACCACAGTAGGTCGTTCCCCGGCCGGGTTGGGCTGTTCACTATTCACTCATTTTTCGGTTGTTTATTACTCTCATTTTTTTTCAGATTCACGTGGCCCATTTTTTCGCTGTACGGTTGTTCCCTGAGATCGGACACATCGGGGTCGGTAAGCTGATCGGTGTTCTAGTTCGGCAAACAGCAAGCCGACTGTGTAGCGCCGAACTCCAGTTCGGCATAGCTAGCCGACGTAGACGTCGGCGCTACGCGCGCGACCTCTAGTTCGTTACACGCGATCCGGACCCCGCAGGTGTGCCCGGAGCGGGATAAAGTGGTATCATATCTCGTGAACGCGCCTCAGATAGGGAGGCCGTTGTACCGAGCGGCACTGGCAAGCCCCTCCGTAGAGCGGCAATCCGACAAGGGGCGACGCAGAGGCTTTTGACAGAACATGCCCCTACCTAAGGAAGTAAAGACAGACGTTATCGGTACCTACCGAACGAAAGAGAGCGACACGGGCTCTGCCGACGTGCAGATAGCCCTACTAACCTCGCGCATCAAGCAGATCACAGATCACTTGCGCACAAACAAGAAAGACTTCCATTCCCGCCGCGGACTTTTGAAACTGGTCGGCAAACGCCGACGCCTCGAAGGCTACCTTCGCAAGAAGGACATCGAGAAGTATCGTGGCCTGATACAACAGTTGGGCATTCGAGAACAGAAGCCTCAATAGGAGGCTGATTTGATTCAGACAACAACATTTGAGGTCGGGGGTAAAGAACTCTCGATCGAAACAGGGCGCGTGGCCAAGCAGGCCGGAGGCGCCGTACTATTAGGCATGGGTGAGAGCGTTGTGCTCGGCACCGCCACAATGAGCGCGGAACCGCGCACAGGCTTAGACTTCTTCCCGCTTACCTGCGACTACGAAGAGCGCAAGTACGCAGTCGGAAAAATCCCCGGCGGCTTCATGAAGCGCGGCGGACGCCCCAGCGAGAAAGCAATTCTCACTTCGCGACTTATCGACCGGCCGGTTCGGCCGCTGTTCCCCAAGGGCATGCGAAACGACGTTCAATGCGTCGCCATGCCGTTTGCGATGGATCAGGAGAACCCAACCGACGTTCTCGCAATCATCGCAGTTTCGGCTGCTTTGGCGCTTAGCGATGTCCCGTGGAACGGGCCCATCGGCGCTGCGCGAATCGGCCGAATCGACGGCGAACTCGTCCTCTTCCCCACCGTCGAGCAGCTCGAAAACGAGTCCGACCTGGACCTCGTAGTCGCCGGCACGAAGGAAGCCATCCTCATGGTCGAGGCCGGAGCCAAGGAAGTCACCGAAGCCGACATGCTGAAGGCGATGGATTTCGGCTTGGACGCGATCAAGGTCATTTGCGAGAACATCGAGAAGTTCGCCAAAGAGCACGGCAAAGCCAAGCGCGAAGTGCCGCTCTTCAAGGTGGACGAAGACGTACTAGAGCTTATCCGAAAGGAATCCGGAAAACAGATTCGCGAGACGATCGTGAACCCCGACAAGGCGACACGAGAGTCCGCTCTCAGCGACCTTCTTAAGGAAGTCGTCGCTCACCACAAGGAAACGACTTATGCCCAAGACGAAGCCAAGCAGGCGTTCCTCGCCGAGGCAGTCGATGGCGTTATCAAAGAAACCGTCCGCGATCTGATCATCAAAGACGGCAAGCGACCCGACGGACGCGGCACGCGGGACATTCGCCAGATTTCTTGCGACCCGGGCCTGCTCCCGAAGGTGCACGGCTCCGGCCTGTTCACCCGCGGCCAGACGCAGGTCATGACCGTTGTGACCCTCGGCGCCCCAGGCGACGGGCAAACGATGGACGGCCTGGAAGACGTTGCCGACAAGAAGTACATGCACTTCTATAACTTCCCGCCCTACTCCGTAGGCGAGTGCCGAATGATGCGCGGCCCCGGCCGCCGAGAAATCGGCCACGGCGCGCTCGCTGAGCGGTCGCTAGTCGGCGTGCTGCCGACCGACCAAGACTTCCCCTACACGATGCTGCTGATCAGCGAAGTGTTGGAATCGAACGGTTCCACGTCGATGGCCAGCGTATGCGGCTCGACCCTCGCCATGCTCGACTGCGGCGTTCCGCTGAAAGCTCCGGTCGCGGGTATCGCGATGGGCTTGATGAGCGACGGCAAAGAGTTCAAGGTTCTGACCGACATCCAGGGAATGGAAGATTTCTGCGGCGACATGGACTTCAAAGTCGCCGGCACTCGCGATGGAATCACCGCGATGCAGCTCGACACGAAGATCAGCGGCATTCCCGAAAAGGTGATGACCGAAGCTCTCGAACAGGCGAAAGAGGCTCGGCTTCACATTCTCGACAAGATCGATGAAGCGATTCCGACCCGTCGAGAAGAGCTCAACCCGAACGCACCGCGCATCGAGACGATTCAAATCGACCCGCAGCGCATCGGCGAACTTATCGGCCCGGGCGGCAAGACGATCAAGAAGATCACCGCCGAATCCGGCGCACAGATCGACGTCGAGCAGGACGGCAGAGTGTTCGTTCTCGCAACGAATAAAGACATCATGGACGCAGCGACAGGCATGATCAAGGGCTTGATGATTCAGCCCGAGGTCGGCGATGAGTTCAGCGGCCCCGTCAGCAGGCTTTTCGGCCGAGGCGCGATGGTCGAGTTCCTGCCAGGCAAAGAAGGCATGGTTCCGCTCGAGCATCTTTCGGCGAAGCCGATCCGTCGTCCCGAAGACGTCGTCAACTTGGGCGATATCGTTCGCGTGAAAGTTCACGAGATCGACGCCATGGGACGAACAAACCTGACCGCGCTCGGATTGGAGCAAGAACTTCTTTCACTTTCGGATAACGCTGCTGCCGATCCTTCGGCAGTGAAGATGCCTGAGAGACGAGGCGGCGGCGACCGCCGAGGCGGAGACCGAGATCGACGCGGCGGCGACCGAGACCGCGGCGGAGACCGTGGCCGAGGCGGATACAACCGCGATCGCCGAGACGACCGAAGTGACGGCGGTGACCGGGACCGCGGCGAGCGATCGGAACGATCGGAGCGTTCAGATAGAACCGAGCGGCCCGTCCGTACCGAACGCAACGACCACGAGATGAAACCGCGCGAGGACGCCGGCTTCCCCAAGAAGGAAGACGTCGATCCCAGCACGGTAGCCCGGTTCCGACCGAAGCGCTAAAAGCTACGAACACCCTGCAGGGACTTTGCTTGCAGGGTGTTTTATTTTCGGCGCAATAAATAGATGCCGAGGAGGACACCAAGAGTCCCGGCTGCAAAGCTCAGCCCAGGCACCATAGGATTGTATCGAGGGTCGGACCCGAGGCCGACGATGAATGCCCCACCACACAATCCGACGGGCACAAAGATGAACAGAAGGCACCCTCCTAGCATCCGTGCAATCCACGAATTGCCGTTCGGGTTCAGATGCGCACCGCACGAGTTGCAATGCGACGCGCCCACCGGATTTTCAGCCTGGCAACGGTAGCACTTCATTTCTTCGTTAACTTTCGCCCTGCCAAGTATGCAATGAGGGCCGAAACTGCTATTACGAAGTACACAACCGGCATAAATCCGTAGGGGTCTCTCGGGGTGCCGATAGCGACGTAAATGCCGCAAAGGCCAACAGGAATAAAGATAATCAACAAGAGCGTCGCGCAGCCCACCCCAAGCATTTCGCTTGGCTGGCTCATATCTAGCGCTGCACCGCAAGAGTTACAGTGTCTCGCCCCTACCGGGTTGTCAGCCTGGCAACGACAGCACTTCATTTCCTCAGAATCCGAATAGCAGCCCACAACAAAAGGAACGAGATTACCAAACCAGGAACTGACAATATCAAGAAGATCGGTGCGTAGTGACTATCGTACTGACTGGTTGCAGCCTGTATGCCGCCCACTGTGCCGGCGACGCTGCAATAGGCGATAGGTAGGAATATCAACAAAAGCAGTGGCGCCAGAATTGCACGCTTCCAACTGAAACTCTTGTCGACTAGCCCTTCGCCGCAAGAGCTGCAGTGGGTTCCACCTTCGGGGTTTTCGGCGCCGCACAGATAGCAATTCATTTCTTAACTAACAGCTTCGCTGCTCCGTAAAGGCAGAGCCCCGCGACAACGGCCATACCGATGCCGAAGAGCAAGGTCTGGAAACCGTCTGGGCCTGCCGACAGTGAGAATGCGGCCAGCAAAACTCCACACAAGCCGACGGGGGCGAAGATGACAATAAGAATAACGCCGGCTGCGACATCGACCCAACTACGGCGAGGCGGCTCGAGAATTGAACCACAGTGCTCACAGTACGTCGCACTCGAGTGGTTATAAAGGCCACAACTAGGACAGTTCATCGCAAATACATCACGAGCCAAATCGCGGCTATGACAATCCAGAAGCCGGCGATTATCAGTGGAAACCTCAACACGCATTTCGTGTCCTTCTTGCCATAAAACACAGCGAGTAAGAAGAAAACTGCGCTCAGCAATGCCGCTGCCGGCAGCGCGAACTTCTGAAAAACGAGCGCCACCGTCGCCGCCTTGCAAAAAGAAAAAGCGATGCCTTCGAATTTGTTACCTAAACTTACATTAGCCACTTGTTACACTCTCCGCCAAACGGGCTTTGCGAAGGCGGTAGGCGAGCAGGAGCACGGAACTTACGATGATTTCCACGCTCACCCATTGCGCAACCGACAACCCTGCAAATACGATCTCACGAGCCCGGAAAAATTCGATGATGAGTCGGTAAGTTCCAAAACTCAACAAATACAACGCAAACAATGCGCCCTCCGGCAGTAGCCTTCTCACCAGAAAGAGCCCGATAAAAGTAGATAGCGCAGCGATCGCCAAATAGAGCTGCGTCGGATGTCGAAACGCACCGTGCTGGAGCACCGCCCACGGCACAGAGCTCTCCACGCCGAAACAGCACCCGCCCACAAAACAACCGAGGCGGCCGACGGCTTCGCCTGCCGGCAGGGCAAGGGCGAACATATCGCCGGTCGTCCGCTTAATACCCAAGCGCCACTTCGCAATTTCCACGGCGATCCATCCCGCAATGACGCCGCCGATAATTGTTCGCCCACCGGTGCTTGGATCGAAAAGCATCCAGAACTCGCCGCCGCCGAAAATCAGTTCCGTAATCTTCGCTCCCGCCAACCCGGCGACCAGCGCCACGAAAGTAAGTTTGCCGATACCCGAGGTTGCCAGCCGCCGCCGGCGTGCTTCCAAATAGAACACAACCCCGCCGACGACGAACGCCAGAAGCGTAAGGAATTGGGCCAACAGCACTACTTCACCTTCACATGCTCACGACGAATTGTGTTCGCCGGAAAGTCGCTCGCATCGCCGAACAGCCAGCGCCAGCAAAAAGAGTACCGCCTCGGGTCATCCTCGAACGTCCCCGTGTGAACGCAGCACTGTCGAAGCCGTGCCTCGTGGAATGTGTGCGAATCCATGAACATTTTCACGGTAATCCGGAACGTGTTCTCCGCCATTTTTTCTGCCGTAGAACTCTTTTTCCATAGGGCTCCGAGCACTTCGTTCAGGCCCGGGACGCAATTACACATGGACGCGATCTGTTTTGCCAAATCAAATGCGCCTACTTTCAGTTGTTCGGAGAACACCTTTTGAATCGCGCCGGATTTCAACATCGCGGTAACGGATTCCGAAACGCCGTCGAAGCTGATCGTATTCGACACAAGATGAATCCATATTGCTAACTCATCTCTGCCGATCAGAGCCGGTATGGACTTCCACTCCCCGCCGGCGGTCTTCAATAAATACGTAATGTCGCAACAGTCCCGATGCGAGCATGGCAGCGGAATAAAGTCGTCGGCTGCCAGCAGTCCGTTCGTCGTTTTCTCAAGCGCTCGAATCACGCCTGTCGGAGTCGCGCGATCCATAGGGTCGAAGCCAATCGCCCTGCCCGATCCGAACATCGGCTGAAACGCAACACCTGCACAGCGAGGCGTAGCCAGGCCCAATTCGACAATCGAGCCGACCTCGTGATCGTTTACGCCCTTGGCAATCGTAGCAACGAGCGTCGTAAACACACCGGCGTCGTTGAGCCTTTGCAGCGCAAGTTTCTTTTC
>JAICGT010000005.1 GCA_025922995.1 Fimbriimonadales bacterium | reverse complement strand
CAACCTCAAACACAGTTTTCGCGGACATGAAGCCACGGTCGATTTCGGCAATCGACGTCAAGACACGGGCGGCGAAGTGGACGTTCGACTTTCCCGCGCCCGAACAGGATATCAGCGGAATCGATGCCCTTGGCCTTCATGGCAGTTTCTTGCTCGTGAATTCGAGCACCACAACTTTCTGTCTGGATGCCGCAACGGGTAGAAAGCATTGGACCGAAAGCCCGACGTATATGTTTGGCGATGCGTATCTGGTACAGGACGGAATTGCGCTTGTGCCTTCCGGCGAGGGCGCGGTTGCCAGAGAGATTTCGACGGGCAAGGAACTTTGGCGGAAGGTAAATGACAGTTACTCCGACGGCGGAGTCGTGTTCCAAGGCTTGTTCGTCATGCTCGACGGCGGCGCGGTCAATGGCGTGGCCCCAAAAACGGGCGAAGTCAAATGGTCGGTTCCCGTGGGATCGCCCGAGTGGGCAGGCGGTGCGCAATTTGTCTCAGTTGTTGGCGACACCCTCTATGTCAGGGGAATGGACAAGTCGGTCATTCTGGATAAATCCGGCAAAGTAACGTGGCAGGGCAAGGACGACGAGGGCTTGCCGCATCCAGTTTGGTCGGATGGCAAGACGATCGTTTGCTTCGATGGCGATCGATTGCTGCGCTACGAGCACGGCGAGGAAGATCCGTTGCCCACCGGGGAAGCGCGCGCCAAATTAGCGGAGGACATGGTTGCGAGATACGATGAGTTGGATGACGCGGATAAGCGTCGTCTGGTCGCGTTGGGAGATGACGCCTTTCCGCCACTGCTCAAAGAGTATCTGGCGACGTGCGCCAAATACGATGCGGCGGATCATGAATCAGAAGATACGTATCCACTTTACAGCAGATATCACGATTTAGGAGACCTGCTTAAACTTGTGACAACGGCACGCCGGGCAGCGGATATTATGAAGGCGATCGAAGCCCCCGGATCCCATCCGACAGCCAAGCCGCTGTTGTTATCCCTTCTCGCCCAGAAAGGCAATCCAGACGACGTGACACCTTACTTTCTTCGTGAGTTAGAGAATGCAAAAACGCCGGGCTTCGAGATGTACGAATCTACCAGCTACGTTGCAAGAAACTACATCGTTCGATCCCGCGATCCGCGCGCCGTCGCGTTCATGCTTAAAGTGCTTCGCGATCCTAAAGCCGATGAAGTCATGCGCTACGAAGCTTACACACACCTGGCGGGCACTGGAGGCGAAGAGGGCGTCAAAGCGGTACTCGAGCAGAGACGCGCCTGGAAGCCGCTTCGCACTCTAGCAGAAAGGGCCGCTGCAGGTTTCAATGCGCAGAACCCAACGTCCCGGGTCGTCCATGAGAGCAAAGCGGCAGACGGGGCTACTTGGGGGCTGTTGCAAATCGGGATTCTGGGTAGCAGAAGTGACTTGTGGCTCGCGAAGAAACAGGCCGATGTTTGGACCGACTTTGTGTTCCTCGGAGTCACGACGGACGGCATCAGCGAATGGGTGGAACCAAAGGTTACCGAGCCGACGGTTGCCGGCAAAACCGGTGCGGAACTCGTTAAGTCGGATTGGCTTCCCTTGCTGCTCGCAGATGAGTCGATCCGAAAGGACACGGATGGCGACGGCCTAACCGACCTTGTGGAGAAGAGGCTGGGTACGAACCCTTCTGAAAAGGACACCGATGGGGATGGGGTCGGCGACGAAACCGACCCGTGGCCGAATGCGCCCAAACGCGAACTCTCCGATGCCGAGAAAGCCTTAGCGGCGGCCTTCGAGGCAAAGTATCACAGCTTCGGTTACGAAGGCGCGGCCATTTTCTCGGCGCCAAAAGGGATGAAGCCGTTTGAAATGGTGGGTTGGGGCGGCCCGGTTGCCTGGACGGATCAGGAGCGATGGGCTCACCCGTTACAATGGTACTACGAACAGGGCGTCGCGTTTATCGGGTTCAGCGAGCACAGCCGTCAGGAAAGCCTGCCATGGGAGGACCGCGTCATAAAATGGAATAGCGACCGCACCGAGGCCACGGTGCTAATTAGTACTTATTATGGGGGCCTCAACGGCTCGGGATATCGCGTTGTCGTGCGGAAATTCGGCGACGAGTGGCTGCCGGTCGAGGTTGTCATGGAATACGTATCCTAGGTTGTCGAAGCTGTCGCGAGCAAGTGCGTGCTTCCGAAAAGCTGCTTGAATACTGGGTAAGGTCAACGGGTCTATGGAAAACGCATTTATGATCCCGATCCTTCCCGGCAAAAAGAACGCGGCCCTTGCCTTCGCTATGACTCTGATGAACGAGCGGCGACACGAGCTCGACAACGCGCAGACGACGGTTACAAAGGAGAGCTGGTTCCTTCAGGAGACGCCGATGGGAGACTTCATGATCGTTTACTACCACGCGCCCGATCCGGAGGCCGTGCACGCGGCGCTAGCGGTTTCCGAGGAGCCGTTCGACGTGTGGTTCCGTTCGCAGGTGCTGGACATTACGGGCATCGATATCTCGACGCCTCTCGAGAACCTGCCAAAGCAGATTCTCAACTGGTCTCGCGCGTAGGGCAAACTTTGCGGGGCGGTGCCCAAAATTAGTTCTCCGAACGATGAAATACGACGATGCGAGTTGGCATTACGGTGGCGACTTTCCGGAGGGGCTGCCCGAGGAAGCAGGCGCGACTCACATGGGTATGTATCTTGCGTGGGCTTGGTCGGCCGGGCTGGGCGCCGCTGAGTTTGCGGCAGAACGTGACGCACTGGCAGGACGCGGGCGCACACCGGGAGCCTTCTTGTTCGACGAGTTCGACGAGAAACTCTTCCCTGAACTGTTCAATGATGAGGGCAACGACTTCACGTCGTCGTACTACATGGCGGACGGTCCGGCCACTTATCTTTGGGATTACGAGTCAACGCTGGGGGCGGCCGTCGAGTCGCTGTACTCGGTTGAAGACAGTTGGGATAGCTTTGAAAAGCTGAAACCGGTCCTCGACGCACGGCTCGAGGCTTGGCGAAACCCGCCTTCGAAGGGCTTCCTGGGCCTTTTCAAGCGCAACCGGTAGCGACACTTCACTTGTCCCATCTTCGCGTCGAGAGCGCGAAGATGGGACTAACCTTGCGCCAGCCTACATCTCAGCCGGCTTGTAGAGCCAGATGTGCGCGCCCTGCGGGTCGGCGATGAGGGCCATGCGGCCGACCGACGGAATGTCCATCGGCTCGACGACGACCGTGCCGCCATTGGCTTTGACCTTCTCGAGGCGGGCGTCGACGTCGTCCACCGACATGTAAACAGCCCAGTGCGGCGGGATGTTCATGGCCTTGAGCATGTCGGACTCGGTGCTCATGGCGCCGCCGACCGCCGTGCCGCCAACGGTGACCATCTTGTAAGGCTCACCGCCCATCGGGCTCGGGAAGTCCTGCGTGCCCATATCGAAGCACTTGCCGTAGAAGTCAAGGGCGGCGTTTACATCCGGCACGTAGAGTTCGTGCCAAGGGAATGCGCGGCCGGCTGCGAGAGCGTGTTGATCCATAGATTCAGACATGCATGGATTGTACGATATTCGGCCCTCTGACATTCCCGCCTTAACGAAGATTCTACAAATGCAACTTTCGCATGAACGAAACGCTCCGCAGACGTTACCCATCTAATATGCAGACTCGACTCATCGGAGGGGTAGGAATCATGACAACGGCACTTTTGGCAATTGCGATGTTGGGTGGAGGCGGCGCGCCTGCGCAAGCGGACAGCACTCCGGCACCCGGGCAGCTCTGCATTATTCAAGACGACGGGAAGTTCGGTAACCTGTGTCCGCTCGAGAGGACTTCCGTCACTGCGGACGTTTCCGGTTACGGCGCGCGAGTGACGGTTACGCAGACTTTTGTCAATCCCTCGCGAGAAGTGATCGAGGCTGTTTACACGTTCCCGCTGCCGAACGACGCGGCGGTGGACCGCATGCAGATGAAGATCGGCTCGCGCATTGTGGAAGGCGAAATTAAACGACGTGAAGAAGCGCGGCTCATTTACGATGCAGCGAAGAATGCCGGACAGAGCGCTGCGCTGCTCGACCAAGAACGGCCCAACATTTTTACGCAATCGGTTGCAAATATCACGCCCGGCGCAAAGGTCGAGATTATTATCAGCTACGTGCAGATATTGAAGTTCGAGGAAGGAACCTTTGAATTCAGTTTTCCGATGGTCGTGGGGCCGAGGTATTTGGAGAACACGCCGGATGCAAACAAGATTTCCCCGCCGATAACACCGAAGGGCACACGAACCGGCACGAATATCGACCTCACGGTCAATATCAACGCCGGCGCTCCGATCCAGGAGTTCGCGTCGGTGTTGCATAAAGTGAGAACCAATAGGCAAGGCGAGAACGGTATGCGCGTCACGCTCGCGAAAGCGGACGAGATTCCGAACCGGGATTTTATCCTTCGCTACAGTGTTTCGACGGACTCGATTCAAGACGGGTTTATCGGCCACATGGGCGATAAAGGCGGCTTCTTTACTCTGTTCTTGATGCCTCCGAAACAGGCGACGAACGCGCAAATCACGCCGAAAGAGATCATTTTTGTGATGGATCAGAGCGGCAGCCAATCGGGATTTCCGATTGAGAAGTCGAAGGAGTTGTCGCTCAAACTTATTAAGACGTTGAATCCCGCGGACACCTTTAATGTCATCGGATTCAGCAGCAAGGTGAACCCGCTTTGGCAGGAGCCGCACCTTAATACGCCGCGCAATATCGCCGAAGCCGAAACATTTATCAAAGGTTTACAGGCCAACGGCGGGACGCGATTGCGTGCAGCTGCAGTCGCCGCGTTGGAAGGGCAGAACGACCCCGACCGATTGCGGATAGTCGTTTTCAACACTGACGGATACGTCGGTGAAGAGGCGGAGATTTTGAAGGCTATTCATGAGCACCGCGACCGTGCGCGCATGTTTACTTTCGGCATCGGCAACTCCGTTAATCGATTTCTGCTCGATGAGATGGCGATTGCCGGACGAGGCGACGTTGAAATTGTCACGCTTGCAGAGGCTGCCGACGAAGCCGTGAACCGCTTCGCGGCGAGGAGCACTTCGCCTGTGCTGACCGATGTCAGCGTTTCGTTCGACGGTGTACAGGTCGAAGACGTGCTACCGGCGGCTTTGCCGGACGTATTCAGCGAGCGGCCGGTGGTTGTAACGGGCCGTTACCTTACGGCGGGCAAGGGCTCGATCACGGTCTCCGGCAAGCTCGGGGGACGACCGTGGTCGCGGAATATCGAAGTCGACTTTCCCTCGCGGGCCAGCGCTCCTGCAATCGAATCGCTTTGGGCACGGCGCAAGGTCGACGACTTGACCCGCCATACTTATTTGTCGCAGATGCTTCCTGAAAGCGAGCGGGCGACCGAGGAAGAAATCGTCGAAGTTGCACTCGAGTTCGGCATCATGACGCAATACACTTCGTTCGTGGCCGTGGAAAAGCGGGTTGTGAACGTCGGCGGAAAGCAGCGGACGATCGCTGTGCCGATCGAGATGGCTGACGGCGTTAGCTACGAGGGTATTTTCGGCGCCGACAAAGGCGAGCTCGCCGCGAAGTTTATGCCGTCCCCGCAGGCAGGCATTATGCGTGGGGGCGCCGTCAGTGCCGGCGCCGGTGGGTATGGCGGCTCTGCCGGGACAGCCTTGGAGCAACTAACTTACGACCCGACGGACAACTCGATTATTGTGCGAGGCACCAGTGACGAGAGCATGAGTCCTGAGCAGAAGCGGAAGTACCGCTACGAATCGCGGGTCGAGCAGCAACTGAGAGAGGCAAAGGGCAAGGTCGAGGTTCAAATCTGGCTCAAGAAAGTGGACAAGGCGATCGTCGAGAAGCTGAAGAAGCTTGGGCTCGATGTCGACTTCGAGGATGACGGCCTCAAGATCGTTATCGGGACCTGCGACGCGAAAGCTCTCATCGAACTGGCACAGATCGACGAAGTCGACAGGATTCGGAAGCTGAAGGCATAGCCGGCTACGAGGTCTGGACTCTTAGTAGGTGCTCCTTTGGAGGGCACTCGTGGGCCATTCGGGGACCCGCAGCGGGGCCCCTGCGAATCGCTCATTTCCTGGCAGGACTTTCTTCGCGAGCAGCGAAACTACACTTAGGCGGCTCCGCATTTTGCGGTAGTCGCGACATTGAAATAGGAGAGATTTGACTCATGAAAATTCGCACACTTACGTTTGCCTTTGCAGCGATCCCCATCGTGGCGGTCGCGCAGGTCACGCCGATCGGACCGTTCACCGGTGCAATGCAAGATGGATATGAGGCGGGGCCCAGCGGCCAGTTCTTGACGCACTACGACATCTTCGGCGGAGCCGGGGACGTCGATCAGTTTGGAGGCGGCCAAGGCGTTCACATTACATCCGGTTGGGGCTTCTTCTCGACCGTGTTTCCGCACAGCGGGGGGTTGTTCCTTGGGGGCGCGGGCTGCAACTACCAGTTCATATTCGATACGCCTGCATTCCAGTTTGGAGGCTACTTCGCCACGAACGCAGACTCACCGGGCGCCGTCGCCACGTTCTATGATGACGCCAACGTGCAGATTGGCGGTCCGATGGCCATCGGCGCACCGATGGGCCAGTGGCAGTGGGACGGCTGGGAGTATGCCGGAGGCATCAAGCGCATCGAAGTCGTTGCGAACAACCAGTGGGGCGGCTTCATCATGTCGGATGACATCGAATACAACGCCGTACCCGAGCCGGCAGCGTTTGTCGCTCTCGCAGCGGGCCTTGGCCTCCTGCTTGTTCGCCGAAAGCGCTAGTTTGCCGAGAAGTCGAGAGCCCGGAGGAACGGATTCTCCGGGCTCTTCATTTGTCTGAACCGTGCAAGGATCCGTAGCCGAGGTTCCAGCGTAGAAGGGGTGAACGGAGGCCGTTCCCATGGTAATGGGTAACTGCCTTCGCACCACGACTCAACGAGGGCAGGAAATGAAAGTAGGATCCATTGGCAGGTATTTGATGTTTGCGGGGGCGGCCAGTCCGCTCGGGTTCGCTATCGTGCAGGACGGCAAGCAGCATGACCAAGCGATAAGCGATTACGCCGCCAAGATGATGCGCGAAGGGCGCGACACGTTTCGCAGCGACACCTTTGGCAGTGAGGCATTCTGGGGTGGTCAGGTTCGCCTCCACGAGGCTATCGCCGGAGCCGCCAACGGCGGCGTCGGGCCGGGTGTAAGTCCCAAGGCCGCGTTATCGCTCGGCATCAAGGTCGACATGAACGCCGTACCGGCCGCCGTTGCCGCTGGAATTAAGGCGGGCACTGTCGATCTCAACGACCCAAAGAATACGGTCGCGCTTCTAAAGGCGAACGCTGTGGTCGGTGTCAAGGGCTTCTTTGCCGGAGATCGGCTTCGATCCATCGGCATCACTTGCGCGTTTTGCCATTCCACAACCGACGACAAGTTTGCGCCGGGCATCGGCAATCGCCTCGACGGTTATCCGAATCGGGACCTCAACGTCGGCAAGGTCATCGCCGCGGGGCCCAATCTGAAGCCGCTCACCGACATGCTGCAAGTGGACAACGCCACGGTGCTGAAAGTTCTCAACTCATGGGGGCCGGGCAAGTTCGACGCGTTGCTCAATCTCGACGGCAAGGCATTTCGACCCGACGGCAAACCCGCCGCGACTCTGATCCCGCCCGCGCTAGGATTAGCAGGCGTGAACAATCACACATGGACAGGCTCGTGGGGCACGGTCAGCTATTGGAACGCTTACGTCGGCAATTTGGAGATGCACGGCTCAGGCACATTCTTCGACCCTCGGCTCGATGATCCCAAGAAGTATCCTGTTGCGGCCCGGACGCGCCAGGGCCACACGGTCGCGACAAACGATAGAATCACCGCCAAGCTGCCCGCGCTTCATTTCTATCAGCTTTCGATACCCACTCCGAAGCCCCCGGCGGGTACGTTCGACAGTGCGAGAGCCAGACGGGGTGAAAGCTTGTTCAACGGTATCGCTAAATGCGGAAGCTGCCATGTGCCCCCGATTTATACGGAGCCGGGCTGGAACCTGCATAAGGCAGAGGAAATTGGGATCGACGATTTCCAATCGACGCGGGCCCCGGACGATCGGTACGTGACGACTCCGCTCAGAGCGCTTTGGGATATGCAGAAAATGCATAAGGGCGGCTTTTACCACGACGGTCGGTTCGCGACTTAGATGGACGTTGTAAATAACTACGACATTCACTTCAAGCTCAGGCTGTCCAATAACCAGAAAATGGATCTCATCGAGTTCTTGAAGAGCTTGTAGTTACAGGACGAATTCAGAAGAAGACGGTCGCGGCGTGCCAAACTAACGGCATATGCGCAAGGAATCGCTGGCATTTTTTAGCGAGCTTCTGAACACGCCGTCGCCCTCAGGCGCGGAGCAGCAGGCGGCGGAAGTGTTTCGCAACTACACCAAGCCGTTTGCCGACACGGTGACGACGGACGTGATGGGAAACGTCTGGGCTCGAATCAACCCTGATGCTCCGCGGCAGATCATGTTGGCGGGACATATCGACGAAATCGGCTTCATCGTTCACTATGTCAGCGACGAAGGGCTCGTGTATTTCATGTCGATAGGCGGACACGACAGCGCGATACCGTTGGGTCAGAGGGTATGGATCCATTCAGGTAAGAAGCGAATACCTGGCGTTATCGGGCGCAAGGCGATTCACTTGCTAACCCAGGACGAGCGCAAGCAGAAGCCGGAGCTTAACGAACTCTGGATCGATATCGGAGCCAAGAGTAAGAAGGAAGCCTTCGCTCTCATCGAGATCGGCGACGTCGTCACCTACCAATACGAATTTCAGCCGCTGGCGAACGGGATGGCGACGGCAAGAGGATTCGACAACAAGATGGGCGCGTTTGTCGTTGCCGAGGCGCTGCGCCATCTTTCCGCTAAGCGGCCGGACAAGGGCGTCGGAGTCATCGCAGTCGGTACCACCCAAGAAGAAGTAGGGCTGCGCGGCGCGCGCACGGCAGCACAGGCACTTGGTTGCGAAGCGGGAATTGCCGTCGACGTTACGCATGCGATCGACTACCCGTCGGTGGACAAGAAGAAGCACGGCGACATCCGGATGGGCGAGGGGCCGGTCGTGAATACCGGGCCCAACGTCAACCCGGCGATGTTCGAGATCGCAAAGCAGGCTGCCAAGGCGGAGAAGATTCCTATCCAGGTCGAAGTCGACGGAGGCGTGACCGGAACAGACGCCGGAGCGATGCAGGTAGCCGGCGCCGGTATGGCGACCGGGCTGCTGGGGGTTGCCATTCGGTACATGCACACGCCGGTGGAGGTGCTTTCGCTCAAAGATGTCGAACAATGCGCCAAACTTATGGCGGCGATGTGTCGGCTGGTAACGGCCAAGACCGACTTTACGCCGAGGGTAAAGAAATGACGCAAGAACCGTATCCTGTCAAGAAGAAGAGTCCGTGGATTTGGATATCCTTAGGCTGCATTGGGATCGTGGCGATTCTCGGAGTCATTGTGATTGTGTTCACGATGAGATTCCTGGGGAGCCCCGAGGGCAAGCAGTTCACGTCGGGGCTTCAACGCACGCAAACGCTTGCAAGCGCGCTGCCGACTATTGCCGAGGCTATGGAAAAATTCGTTACCGAGAAGGGCGATTACCCTGCTTCATTGGACGACCTCCAAAGTTATGTCGATGCGGATACGCTGCAAACCGTTAAGAAGGAAATGAAATACAAAAAACCTGCTAAGGACGCTCCTCCGAACACCGTCATCTTAACCACTGGCATGGTAGATTTCATGCAGGGGTCTCAGCAGGAGATCTTGGTGCAAAAGGACTTCGAATTCTATCAGGTGACGAAGGCGCCGATGCGCGATTAGCTGCAACTTTTCCGCCTGACCGACGGTAATACTTCGACACCTGCCCGGCGATGATCGACTTTTTTCTGCACCTCGACCAGCACCTCCGTGAGCTGGTGACGACTTACGACTCGTGGACGTATCTCATCCTTTTCGGGATCATCTTTGCCGAGACCGGCCTCGTGATCTTTCCGTTCCTCCCGGGTGATAGCCTGCTTTTCGGAGCGGGCGTCATCTCGCAGCAAAATGTCGGCCTAAATGTCGGAGTTCTTTTCGTCGTATTGACGAGCGCAGCCATCATCGGAGACTCGACCAACTACGTGATCGGCAAGTACTTCGGCAGACGTCTTTTTCAGAACCCGAAATCAAAGATATTCAAGCGCGAGAACCTCGATAAAACGCATGAGTTTTATGAGAAATACGGCGCGAATACGGTCATCTTCGCGCGCTTCGTCCCCATCATTCGCACCTTCGCGCCGTTTGTAGCTGGGCTCGGCGCGATGGAGTACCGAAAGTTCATCTTTTACAGTGTCTTAGGGTCGAACCTTTGGGTCGGCATTTGCTTGTTCGCGGGCTATTTTTTCGGTCAGATTCCCTGGGTTCGAGACAACTTCACCGTCGCCATATTGGTCATTGTTGCGGCTACGGTTGTGCCGGCAGCTCTGGAAATTTGGCGACATCGGCGCAAGGCGAAGAGGGCAAGTACCGAAGCCGAATAGGTAGAATGTCGTCTGCGTGAAGATCGCACACTTTAGCGACACACACCTCGGATATTCCCGCTATGCGCGCACCGACGCGCGCGGGCTTAATCAGCGGATGGTCGATGTCGTCGAGACCTTTCAAAAAGTGCTGGACGACATCGTCGCATCCGAGGCCGATATCGTTATTCACGCAGGCGACTTCTTCGACTCGATCCGCCCTCCGAACATCGCCATCATCGCGGCGTACAAGAGACTCGTCAAGTTCCAGAGGCAGCGCGAAGGCAAGCCGCTCATCATCATTGCCGGGAACCACGACTCTCCGAAGTCCGTCGGCATCGGCAACATTCTCACTATTTTCGGCGAGCACGAGCAGAGCGATTACTCGATTCCGGGGGTTTACGTCGTCGAATCCAACGCGCGCCGTTTGACGCTTCCCGACTTTGGGTTCGAGGCATTGACTCTCCCGTGGGGTGGCGAGACGGTGCCGTTCGAGATCGAGCCTGAGAACCGAAAGAACGTTTGTGTGCTTATCGCCCACGGCATCGAGCAATCACTCGGTATAGCCGGTGCGACGCTTTCATATTCGCGAATGAACCGCGAGCGCTGGAACTATATTGCGCTGGGTGATTTTCATATTCGCAGAAACGTCGTCGACAACGTATGGTATTGCGGTTCGACTGAATACACGAGCACGAACTTCTGGGACGAGGTCGAGTCGAAAGGGTGGTTGCTGTTCGATTCCGCCGCCGCCGAGCCGATCATTCGGCAAGTAGAGCCGGTTCGATCGGTTTTCACGATGGACGCAGTAGATGCGGCGGGGCTCTCCGGCAGCGAAATCGGCGACCAACTCATACGCAACGCTCATTGGGATGCGTCGACGTTGCCGATGGTGAAGCAGGTGGTTTTTAACTGCGACGTGATCGCTCGCTCTGAAATACCTGCCGAAGTTCGGAACGAACTTAATTCGCGTGCGCTCATTTACGATCTAAAGGTGTTTTTGCCACCAAAAGCCGGCGGCAGAGACGAGACGACCTCCGAACGCGGCGCCACTTTGCACGAGGACTGGACCGCATTCGCCGAAGAGAGGCAGCTTGCGCTTGGCGTCGATCGCAAAGAGTTCGTTGAAACGGGGCACAGAACGATGAGGGAGGCTGCGGGTGATCCTCAAGAAGATTGAACTGCGCAGTTTCAGGCAGTTTGTGGAGACCGACATTGTTCTCGACGAAGGCATCACTGCGATCGTGGGTCCCAACGGGGCTGGTAAAACGACGGTTTTGGAGGCAGTCAAGTATGCGCTTTACGGGATTCCCTGTCGCGGAAAGTTAGACGATCTTCCGAATATGTACCATGGCGGCGACATGAGCGTTGCGATTGAGTTCACGTTGGGAAACGACGTCTATCGTTGCGAACGGTCGAAGTCGAAGGCATCGCTGTCGAAGCTAGGCGACGGCGAGGATCAGCGGATCGCGTTTGGGCTAAACGGCGTAAAAAGCCACGTCGTGAAGCTGCTTGGTTTGACTGCGGAACAATTTAGCAACAGCTATTTTACAGAACAAAAGCAGATCGAGTTTCTCAACTTCAGCGCAAAAGACAAGCAGCAGCAGCAGGTGTCGCAGATGTTAGGCATCGAAGTCCTGGCAGTCGCATCAAAAGTGGCCAGAGAGAAATCAAAAGCCTCGGCGGTGGCGCTCGACCAAATGCAATCCATCATGGAAAGCAAGGACGCTCTTCTCGAAAGCATTAAGACTAAACGGTGCGCTTGCGACTCGGCGACCGAGGCACTCAAGAACGCCGAAAAGCAGTTGGGTGAATTACACGCTCGGCTCGGACAGCTCGAGCCGAAGTGCAAGGCGGCGGAGGAGTGGAAACTCCTTGAGATCAGTATTCGAGAACGCGCCGATCTCGGCCGACAGCTTGAGAAAGACCTGAAGGAAGTCGCGGCGTCGCTGAAATCGGCGCAGGCTGAATTCGACGAGAGAAATCTGCTCGAGCCCACCGTGGACGAATTTGCAAAGCTTTCTAAGCAGCACGAGGAGATGTCGAATCTTCGAGGTGCCCTTAGCGACAAAGAAAGGTGGATCCTCGAAAAGGATACAAAGACCAAAGAGATTGCGGATATCGAATCGAAGCTGACGTCTAACCTTGATCAGGTTTTATCAGACCTAGAAGCAAAGTCGGCTGCAATCGAAAAACAAATTGGCGCCGCACGGGCGAGCCTCGACGCCATTCGAAACGAGTGGAACCAAAAGGTTTCGGAACAAACCACGACCCTGAGACACTTGCAACAAAACTTGGCCGAAGCAGAAGCCGAAATGGAGCTAGTGCGTGAAGCAGAAGCCAAGGGCATTTGTCCGACGTGCGAACAGCCGCTGCCGGACGGCCATGCTCCCAGAAGCGCAACTCTCGGCGCGCTGATCGAAAAGCTGCGAACGCGGATCGGATCCGTGGAAGCCGCGCTCAAAGCGCTTGAATCCGAACCCCCAGAACTCGAGAAAGCAAAACGGGCCGTTATGGATAAGGAGGCAGAGTGCGTCGGGCTTACCCGAGAGTTGTTGTCGGTCAGGGAACACGCGGCCGTGCAGCGCGGCCAAGCTGAGAAAATCGCGTCCCTAAAACTTGGCGTGGGTGAACTGCAGAAAAAGATCGATGCTGCGCCCACTGCCTTCGATCAAGCGGCTTTCGACCAGCTCGGCGCCGCACTGAAAGCTCTCGAGCCGAAGCGAGATCGATGGCAGGAGTTAGCCGGCGCGCCAGCTAGATTGAAGGCCGCGAGCAGGCAGCATAAGGAAAAATCCGATCAGTTCGAACTGGAGCGAAAGAGACAGACCTCCGACAGGAAGCGAATGGACGAACTCGGCCTGGACCGCGAATCTGCGGAGAGAATAATTAACGATTTCAAGCAGGCACAAGGTTCGTTGCCGCACGTGCAGAAGATCGTTGCAGATTGCAAGTCAGCCTTAGAATCTGCTCGATCGGTGCTCGAGGACGCGGAACAGAGGCTAGCGCGATGGCACGAGAACGCTGAAAAAATCGAAGTCCATCGGCACGACCGAGACCTCTATCGAGAGGTTGGCGACGCGTTGCACGAGCTTCGCGCAAAGCTGAATCGGGAGATTCGGCCGACGCTGGCAGCTTTCGCAGCAGACGCGCTTGCCCAAATTACGGCAAATCGGTATACAAGGATCTCGATAGACGACGCCTTTGGAGCAACGCTGATCGACGGGGATCATACGAAAAACGTCATTAGCGGAGGCGAAGAGGATATCCTCGCCCTATCGCTGCGGATCGCGCTTTCGCGATACATTCAGGAAAAAAGCGGCTTGCCCTTGACACTGTTGGTGTTGGACGAAGTCTTCGGCTCTCTCGACGCGGAGCGCCGTGCGAATGTGCTCGAACTTCTTACCGGACTTCGGGGAATGTTTCCACAAATTATTTTGGTCAGCCACGTAGACGGGCTAGTGGAGCACGCGGACCGCGTTTTGCGCATAAGCTACGACCCGGCGGCGATGGCAAGCACGGTGCAGGAAGTCTGTCACGACACAGCTATCTCACTCTGAAAGACCGCTTAGATCAAACTTGTCGCCGGCCCTGACGCGTTTGTTCTCAAACCACCCTTCGTGCATCTCTACGGCATACTTGGCCGGGCCGTCAGACGACTGAGGGGTTTGGTCGAGCGCTCGCATTTGGAGAATATTGAGTATCTTCCCGCTTGCGTCGAGGAATGCGATGTCGAGGGGGATTAGCGTATTTTCCATCCAGAAACTCAGTTCTTGTTCCGCAGCAAAAACAAAAACCATTCCTTCGTCGGCGCCCAATTCATCCACCTTGACGAACATCAAGCCATCGGCACGCTCCGCGCTCTCATCGGCGACGTAAACGTCGATATTAATGCCATTCACAGAAATTTTTGCTCGATCGTAAGAACTCAGCGGCACATTGCGGTCAGCCGCCGGTTTAGGTGTTGTAACCGGCTCGACCGGCTCAACCGGCGCATCCTTCCCGCAGCCTAGTAGCAAGGCTGCGGCTACAAGGACCAAAATCGATGACTTCATGGCTGTGCCCCCGCAGCCGTTTTAGCTAGGCTAATAGCGAGTAGCGTTAAATCCACGAGATCCTTTTGCGAAACGAACTCATCGTGCGTATGAATTTTCTCCATGCCCGTTCCGCAAACGATCGTGGGCACGCCTTTTTCATTGAAGGCATTCGCGTCGCTTCCGCCGAGGGTATCTCGCAGCGTTCCGGAGAATCCGGCTGCATGCGCTGCGGCAATGGCATTCTTAGTCACCGGAGCATCTTCCGAAATGTGATAGCCACGATACGCGCTCTCTATTTGTATTTCGCAAGTCGCGCCGTATTCGTCGCACGCGCCGCGCACCGATGACTCCATGTTGTCGAGTTGTGCTTGCAGCTTCACGGCATCGAAACTGCGAGCTTCGCCCCGCAAAATAACATTAGCCGGCACAACATTCACGGCAGAGCCGCCCTCGATCAAACCGACATTCGAAGTCGTCACGTCGTCGACCCTGCCAAGCCTCATACGAGCGAGCGCTGCGCCCGCAGT
>JAICGT010000004.1 GCA_025922995.1 Fimbriimonadales bacterium | reverse complement strand
TTCTGCCTTCCGGCGGCAAACGCTCTAGCGTTCCTTTGGGCGGTTTAGACTACTGCTGCGCCAAAGCGAGTTGCACGCGATTGTCCATGTTAAACTTTTTAAGAATGCGGCTTACCAGGTTCTTTACGCTCTGCTCGCTTAAGCCGAGGTCCTCGGCAATCGAGCGATTCGACAGCCCTCGCGCGACAAGCCTCGCTATGTCCTGCTCCCTGCGAGAGAGCTTGGCTTTGGCTCTGCCTTGGGTTGGCAATTCGTAGGTCTCGCCCCTCGCAACGCGACGGATTGCGTCCTTCAACTCGCGAACGCCGTCGTTCCTTCTAACCACGCCCATCGTCGACGGAGTCGTCGTAAACGCATCTCCCGATTCGACGATTTGGATAACCTTGGATTGTCCGTTGATGCTGCGAGCAGGTACGCGTCGAAGCATCTGGGAATCGACAACGACAACGTCCGGCGATTTCTTCTTGACAGCATCGGCGAGCTTCTTGGGGTCGTCCGCCGTTGCGACGACGGACAGGGTCTTATTGCCCTTTAGTACTGCGCTCATCCCTTCAAGATTGAGCGTCTGCAAGTCGCCGAGGACGACTCTGATTTTCTTTTCAGGCACGCTGCACCTCGATATCTCTAATAGTTCTGACCAAAATCGACCTTAGGTCTTCTACTACTAACGATACCAAGCGCGTGTTGCAGCGTTCCCTCTAATCGTCGTACATTCGTTTGATTTTCTTCTTCGCCCGTTGCAGTGCGTTGTCGACTGTTTTTGTGCCGCAGATGAGCTCCCTGGCTATCTCATCATATGTTTTTGAATCCAGATACAGCTGTACTACGACTTGCTCGAGGGGCGTCAGTTCGTCACGCAGCGTCTCGGGCGACGGCGTGGGAAGCGGCTTCGTCATGGCGATTTCTTCGGGGTTGACGCAGCGCGGGTCGGCAACGAAATCCAGCAGGGTGCTACCGCTGTCATCGTCGATGCTGCGACTCAAAGAGATATAGCCGTTGAGAGGGCCGTGCTTATGTCGCGTGGCCGCCTTGACGGCGGTGATGATCTGGCGTGTTACGCAAAGCTCAGCAAACGGGGCGAACTTGGGGAGGCGGTCGCTATTAAAGTCCCTGATCGCCTTCCACAGGCCCATCATTCCTTCCTGGACGACGTCCTCATGGTCGGCACCGGTCACGAAGTACGTGCGAGCCTGCTTCTCGATCAGATTGCGGTACCGCTCGAAGAGGGTTTCGGCGGCTCGATGGTCTCCCATGCGAGCGCGACCGACAACGTCCTCATCAGAGAGGCCCGGTTGTTTAGCCGGAGCGGAGCCAAATGTAGCCATTTTCTGCGGTCTCAACCGAAGCTGAGTTCTCTCCCGTGCCTATGCACTATAGAGGATGATTGTCGGCCAAGTCAACTTTTGGGACACGATTCTGGAAGTTCGGTTTGATAGGGCAGTGAGCGGGGCGCAACGAAGGCGGATCGAGAGGCGTTTGAACTAACGAAGGTCGCGAAGTCGTCAAGTGTTACGCGTGATGATAATGACGCGATCCGTGAAGTCCTTAATCCCGAGGGCCGCTCTGTAATTATCAGATGCCCCGAGGTGTCGATATGATTAATGCCCGTAGGCATGCTTTTACACTTATCGAATTGCTCGTCGTGATAGCGATTATCGCAATTCTCGCAGCCATTCTCTTCCCCGTTTTCGCCCAAGCGAAGGCCGCGGCTAAGCGCACAGCTTGCATTTCTAACTCGAACCAAGTTGGCAAGGCGATGCTGATGTATGGCAATGAAAACGATGATCGAGTCCCGCTGACTCGATACCACACCGGCCCCACAATTGCGACTCCCGGAACCACGAACCAGGCCTATCCGATGAATCAGATGGCGGGTTATCTGGGGGACAAAACCATCTATCGGTGCCCTGTCGACCCGAGTGCCAATGACGACGTTTTGAGCGTCGATCCCGGATCCGGGGCAATTATTCCTCAAGGATATCCGCGCGACACCGCCTGGGCGCTTAGGGCTAGCTACGGCTTGAACATGCTGTTTCTATGCCCCTTAGTCGACTTGCCGCCCGAAACCCAGGTGCCATTGCCGATTATCATGTCGCAAGCGTCCTCACCGGCGCGAACGATCGCGTTCGCCGAGTCCGTTTGGGATCGCAATCAGTCCGGTCAACCGCAGGGGGGCGGCAACTTTGCCGTTGAGGCTCCTTGCATTTACGATCTGAACAACAACTTGCTGCTCCCGGTCCCGCAGGGATCGTCTCAATTTGCCACTTTTGGCGGGTGGATGCCGGATGCTCCGCTAGAGTGGAATGTGTTCGGTGGAGCGTGGCCTTGGCATATGGGCAAGAACGCTGGAACAGATACTTGGCTGCGTCGCAATGAAGGAACCGTAATCGTTAACTACATCGATGGCCACACAAAAGGGCTGAGGATCGACGGGCTCGCAGCAGGCTGTGACGTCAGGCAGGGCTTTGCCGGACGAGTCTTTGATGTGGAGCAATACCAGTGGGATCTTCAGTAGGCGCGACGGGCGATGGCATACCGCAAAGCTGAACCTGCAATCTCGCCTCAGTTGAAAATCTCGGTCATAGCCGTGGCAGCAGTTGCCGTACTGTTCTTGCTATTCCGCGGATGTGGGGGTGGTTCCGACGAGGAAACCGCCCCTGTAAGTACAGTCCCACCAGAGATTCGAAACCTGCCCGATGCCGGGCCGCAACCCGGAACTCCGGGCTATGGCGAGATAACAGGGGGGTAGGATTTCGGCGCCTTCTTCAAGGAAGTCGGGAACCGTTGCCGTATTTGTTTCATAATTAGCGTAATGAGCACTGCGCTGTTCGAAGTAATGCGTGCTGCGAACGACAGGCGGAACACCGTTTGGGCTGCAGCAATGGCGTATTCCGCCCGAGAGTTCGAGGCTGACCCGAAAACGATCATGCCGGCCTTGATCCGACAGCTCGTCGCGGACGGCGAGATCGTGCTCGCCCGGACATCTTGGAGCGGGGCCGTGGCTGAGACGATTCCTCTCGAAGGCGTGCTCGCGGCTCTGGAGGACGACAGCCAGTGGCATCCCCGAAGACTGCCCTGGGCGCAAAGGCTGCGACTGTTTGCGACCGAATCGGGGCGAGCCAAATTTGCCGACGGACAGTACGGCGTTCCCGGCTCGCTCGCTCATCCGATACCATCACCCGATCGGCTCGAACTGCAGCCGGTGACTTGTGTGGAAGCGCTCGGAATGTCGATCGCGGTGGTGTCTTATTTCTTGGGCAGCGCCATCGGCTATGTGATAGGAAACCTCGGTCTGCCGACAACGCTCTCCGATTTTTCCCTCGGAGGCATCATAGGTGGTGTGATCGGCGGGATAGTCGGCCTCGGTGCGGCAATGTCGGTCTGGAGTCTTTTTGCGCCTCAGGTCGATGCCAGCGAATTGCCGGACACCGTTGTGCCCGACCAATTCAACCAGGGGCCGGACCTAAGAGAAATCGATCCTTTCGGCGACCCACGGTATTAGCCCTCGCTGCCGAAACGGCTGGCTCGTGCCGTCTCATGGGTAGCATGGGCAAAAGCATGAGGCACCTATCTATCGCGTTGCTGGCGTTCGCGTCGCTCACCGCTGCAGCACAAGAGCCCCCGGTGCTGCTCTCCGGCAGGCCGGACATTGTCATTAGCGTAAGGAAATCGGACGTTGGTGCCGACTATGTGCGTGTGCAGGCCCTGGACGCGAACTATCCCGCCGAGCTGATGCGGTCGCAGATCGAAGACATCGGGCGCTACAACGGCACTCAAATCCGCGGACTCGAGGTGACCTATGCAGGCTCGGAGGGTGCGGGCCGCATCCTGACTGGAAGCTTCGCCACGGACAGGTTGATGGATCAAGAGGCGGGAACTTTGGAATTGAATGCGTTCGCGAAAGCTTTCGCAGGCGCCGAAGACCCGAACACGGTCACTCGCATTGCAGTGATGTTCGAGGGGTTCGAGCCCGCTAAACCGATCACCGTGGCCGAATGGAGCGATGAAAACGTCGAAGTGGCGTCACACTACGACACGAATCTGAGACTCGTGGACTATCGCGTGACCCTTAAGACACAGGATCCCGACAAGATTTCGATTCCCGAGACGCTTTCCGAATCAACGAAACGCGAGGAAAAACCGTCTAATACGGGGTTTAATCCTTGGCTGATTGCAGCGATCGTAGGAGGGGCTGCTCTGCTCGGCCTTTTGGTATACTTTGTGCTGCGCCCGAGGGGCCAAGTCGCTGCCGGGCCGGGGCCGGAGTAGAGGTAGTTCACATATGCCGAATATAGAAGACGCAACACTACACGAGTTGCTTAAGATCGCTTACGCGGAAAAAGCTTCCGACCTTTTCATTAAGTCGGGCTCGGTTCCCAAGATGCGCCAGCACGCGCTTGTAAAGCCGTTGCCTGGGGAATGGGGCGAAATCAACGACGACAACGCGAAGCGGCTGATCTTGAGCACGATGACATCGAAGCAAGCCGGCCAGTTCGAGGATCGGCTCGAGATGGACCTTGCGTTCTCCGTCGGCGACTTGATGCGCATCCGCGCAAACCTGTACTTCCAACGCGGCTGCCATGCCGGCGTTTTTCGGTTGATCCCCTTGGAGATTTTGAGCGTTGAGCAACTCGGCCTACCGCCGGTCCTGAACGAAACGGGCAGATATCGCCAGGGGCTCGTTTTGTTTACCGGGCCGACCGGCTCCGGCAAGACGACTTCACTTGCGGCCATCATCGATTTGATCAACCGAGAGCGGCAGTGCCACATCGTTACAATCGAGGACCCGCTCGAGTTTGTGCACGCCGACAAGGGCTCCTACATTAGCCAACGTGAAGTCCACATCGACACGCACGACTTCCACATCGCGATGCGCGCGGTTGTTCGAGAAGCGCCCGACATCATACTCGTCGGCGAAATGCGCGACCCCGAAACTATGAACGTCGCTCTCCAGGCCGGTGAGACCGGCCACCTTGTCTTCTCGACAGTCCACACCCCGAGCGCCGGCGAGACTCTCGACCGTATTATCAACATGTTCCCGCCGCACGAGAAGCAGCACCTTTGCACGCGTCTTGCGGGTTCGCTTCGCGCCGTCGTTTCGCAGAAGCTCGTCCCCCGAGCCGATGGCGCCGGCCGAGTCTGTGCCTGCGAAGTCATGATTTGCACACCGACGGTGAGCAAATACATCGAGGACGGTCATTTCGGCGAGCTTTACCACACAATAGGCGACGGCCACGTTTGGGGCATGCAAACCATGAACCAAAGCCTTTTGAAGTATGTGAGGGCAGGTGTTATCACCGAGGAAACAGCGTTGGGATACGCGGGCGTAACTTCCGAGTTGCGCCAGATGTTGCGACACTAATAAAATGGTTCCGTCGATCGATGATCTTCTGCGGGATCTTGTTCGGCGTGAGGCGAGCGACCTGCACCTCAAGGCCGGGCTCCCTCCGATCATGCGCGTGCACGGCACGCTGATTCATACCGAATTTCCGACCCTAACCGAAGAGGACGTTGAGGGCCTTCTCAAGGGAATCCTTTCGGAGGAGAGGCTCGCCCGGCTCGAAAGCTTCAAGGAGTTGGACCTTTCGTACGAAGTCCCCGACCTTAGTCGCTTTCGCGTCAATATGTTTTGGCACCGCCATCAGATGGGGGCGGTGTTCCGAGTCATTCCTTTTAAGATTAAAACGATCGACGAGCTCGGCATTCCTGCCGTCTGCAAGGACATTTCTTTGCTGCCGCGCGGCCTCATTTTAGTAACGGGGCCGACTGGCTCAGGCAAGTCGACGACGCTGGCGGCGATGGTGAACCACATTAATACCAATCGCAGGCAGCACATCATGACGATCGAAGATCCGATTGAATACATGCACGCCGATCAGGAGGCGATTATTAATCAACGGGAATTGGGCGTCGACACCCACAGTTTCGCAGATGCCCTCCGGCACGTTATGCGACAGAATCCCGACGTAATCCTTGTTGGTGAGATGCGCGATTTAGAGACGATCCAGCTTGCGATTACTGCCGCAGAGACGGGGCACCTAGTCATGTCGACCCTGCACACGGTCGACGCCGCGCAAACAATCGATAGAATTGTCGACGTTTTTTCACCCGATCAGCAGGCGCAAATTCGCACGCAGCTTTCGGTTACCCTGCAGGCAGTGGTTAGCCAAACGTTACTTCCGACAAAAGACGACAAGGGAAGAGTCGCCGCGTTCGAAGTGATGACCGCCACGCATAGCATTCGAACGATGATCCGCGACGGCAAGACGCACCAACTTTATCACGATATCCAGATGGGACACGAGTACGGAATGCAGACTTTAGACCACTCACTGCTCGAGCATGTGCGCTCCGACGCGGTCGACTTCGACGTTGCGATGAGCAAGAGCCAACAGCCGGCGGACTTTCGCCGGCGCGCGGAAATCGCCGGCGTTGTGGAGGTTGCGGCCGGTGGGTAGGATCGATAATCTGCTTAGGAAGACGGTCGAGATGGGTGGCAGCGACTTGCACGTCAAGCCTGGGGCGAAGCCGTATTTTAGAGTCGACGGCGAATTGCTTCAGGACGACAGCGAACCGGAGTTCACGCGCGAGTCGGCTGAAAAAGACATTTTCGAAATGGTTTCTCCCGCGCAAGGCAAGCGCTTCGAAAGAGAACTCGAACTCGACTTTTCATATCAGATCGAGGGCGTTGCGCGATTCAGGGGCAACATCTATCAGCAGCGCGGCCAGGTGCAGGCAGCCTTTCGCGTTATCCCGTTGCATATCCAGACGATAGCCGACCTGCGCCTTCCGGAAATTGTCAGCCAATTTTGTGAACGGCCGCGGGGCCTGGTTTTGGTTACCGGACCGGCAGGAAGCGGAAAATCGACAACACAGGCGGCAATGATCGATCATATTAATCGGTCGCAGCCTGTGCATATCGTAACGGTCGAAGACCCGATCGAGTTTATTCATGATGACGTCCAGGCCGTAATTCATCAACGCGAGTTGGACGTGGACACATTGAGTTTTGCGAACGCTTTAAAATACGTTTTGCGACAAGACCCCGACGTTATCCTCGTTGGAGAAATGCGCGACCTCGACACAATTCAACTCGCCATCACGGCGTCTGAAACGGGCCACTTGGTCTTTGGCACGCTGCACACCGTAGACGCTGTGCAAACCGTCGACCGTATCATCGACGTGTTTCCGCAACACCAGCAGCAGCAGGTTCGCATGCAGTTATCGGTGAACCTCGTAGGCGTTATTTCTCAGACGCTGATCAAGCGAGCAGACGGCAGAGGGCGTGTCGCTGCGTTCGAGACGCTTAATGCGGTTAATGCCGTGCGCAATCTTATTCGCGAGAACAAAACTTATCAGATCGCATCGATCGTTCAAACCGGAATGCGTGCGGGAATGCAAACTCTCGATCAATCGCTTGCGAATCTAGTGCGTGACCAAATCGTCACTCCCGACGAAGCGGCCACGAAGGCGAAAGATCGCGGTGAGTTCGAGCGCCTTGTCGCTGTAGGCTAAACAATGCGGCAAATATTCCGCAATGCATCGCCGGTTGCGCGAGTATTGCTGATTCTCTCCATCTGCTTTCTGCTCGTCACATGCGTTTCGCTGGGAAAACGCGCATGGAGAGGCGGAACCGACTTCAGCGTTTTTCTTAGGTCCGGCGCGGCCCTTTGCGAAGGCGAGGGGGCTGGACTTTACGAGCGTCTGGATGAGCGAACAGGATGGTTCAACTGCATCCCTCCGGCGGGTATGGGCCCATTTATGCTGCTTTCGATGATGCATCGCGTTGTCGCAGCGGTTATATGGGCGACGTTAAATGTGGGAGTACTTCTTCTGTGCATCCATTTATTAAAAAAGATTTACGCACGACTCGCGAATCGGACAGATTACGAAGCGACCCTGCCGTTTGCCCTCGTGCTTTTATTCTTGCTCGGCGCAGTGTGCGTTCAGACGGGGCAAACCAGCATTATATTCATGGCATGTTGGCTTGGCTATGTTTTGGTTTCGGCAGATCAAAGGCACGCGTTGGCTGGATTCCTAATTGCGCTTCCCGCCGCGATAAAGCTGTATCCCATACTCTTTGCCTTGCCTGCGCTGTTGCGAAGAAAGCGGCGTGAACTCGGATGGATTGCCATTTGGATGGTCGTGCTGACGCTAGTTGTCCCTGGAATTATTTTCGGACCCAGAGTCGTCGAGATGTCGCAAAGTTTCGTTGAAAACCAGATCCTGGACCCAGGCGGGCGTGCTATGGAAGCCGCCGACCCAAAGCCGGCATCGAACCAGGGGCTCGATGGAGTATTGGTGCGCTACTTATCCTACGTGCCGGCATTCCACGACAGGCATCCGGCCTTTCCACATCTGAATGTCGAGGTCGAGTCCGTAGTCACCATTGCCAATGTTCTGAGGATCATCGTATTGATTGTGACCATCGTCGTCTCACTGCGCTGGATACGAACTGCAAGCCCCGAGCCGCCCCTGCTCCTCATCGCGCTCTGGTGTGCAGCGCTTTATGTAATCCTGCCGGGTGCGAAAGGGCGCTACGCCGTCTATGCGTTCCCCGCCTTTTTGCCCGTATTGGCCGCTGCGCATAGGGCGTTTCGAGTGGGCGATGTCGCCAATGGAAGAAAGGCGGCGGCGGTCGCACTGGCCGCAGCAGTTCTTTTGCTTCAGTTGGTGCCCGATTCGTTCCTGTACTACGGAATCGGCATTATCGGCCCATTCCTGCTCTGGCTGTTCTTGCTTCGTTCGGCTTCAACGGTTCGCGCCGGTGAGGATCACGCTTCCTGAAGCAAACGAGCGACGGATGTCTTCGAGACACACCTTTACGCGACGCCCTACCTAAGGCTCCCCGTCTACGAGCTCGATAAAGTATCCGGAGTCCGTCCATCCCACGGCTTTCGATGGACCCTGCAGAACAGACTCTCTAACGTTGCATTCGAGCACTTGCGCCCTTCGGTATCCCATCGCTTTTCTCTCGAAATCTTCGATAGTGCCGGATGCAATCGTGTATTCGTCCTGCCCGAGCGTGGGATTCGAGCGAATAAACAGAGCGCGTCGAAGAGAATGCTCGAGTTCTTCGACATTCTCGCCATCCGGCCCGATAATGGCCTCGCACACCGCCTGGCTACACTCGACCAAGAACGCGTTTCCGGCTTGCGCCAGTTCGCGGCGAAGATCGCGCTCGACCCAGAGTGATACCGTTTGGCTGCTGGGGACGCGGCCCCGCCCCGTGCATGTCGGGCACGACGATGTGATGCTCTCCGTAACCGATTCGCCGGTGCGCTTTCGCGTCAGCTCGACGAGGCCGAGGCTGCTGATCCTGCCGATTCGCGTGCGCGCACGGTCTCTCGAGAGCACGTTCTGAAAATGCGTGAGAACTTTCTTCTTGTCGCTTGCGCTCGTCATGTCGATAAAGTCGACGACAATAATTCCGCCGATGTCGCGCAGTCGCAATTGCCTCCCGACTTCGTCTGCCGCCTCCATATTTGCGGCAAGGATCGTGTCGGCCAAGTTTGTTGTCCCTACCAGTTTCCCCGTATTGATGTCGATAGCGGTAACCGCCTCCATCTCGTCGATAACAAGATAGGCCCCGGATCTTAGCCAAACCTTTTGCAATATGAGGCGTTCTAAATCTTTTTCGATGTTGTATTGGTCGAAGATCGGTACTTCGCCGTCATACAGAAAAATGCGCTCTTGCAAATCGGGCATGACTTGCTCGGCAACTGCGTGCGCCTTTTCAAATTCGTCGGGATCGTCGATGATAATTTTTTGCACGTCTTCGGTGACAATATCTCGCAACGTCCGGTAAAGCAGCGACTCGTCTCGATAGACCAGCGCAGGTGCCCGCGTACGCTTCGCGGCTTTCACGACTTTTGCCCATTCGACTTCGAGGTATTCCACATCGGAGCGCAAGTCCTCGTCGGTTCGCCCCTCGCACTCCGTGCGCATGATTAATCCGAAGCCGTCGGGTCGAATTTTTTCGCCGATCTTACGCAATCGCTCCCTCTCGGTCCTGCTCTCGATCTTTCGGCTGACACCGAGGTGGTTCCCGGTCGGCATCAACACGACGGAGCGTCCCGGCAAGGCTATGCGGCTCGAGACACGAGATCCCTTGGTGCCTCGCGGCCCTTTGATGACCTGCACCATCATCTCCTGTCCCGGCCTCAAAAGGTCTTTGATCTTTCGGCGTCGCAGGTCACTGCGCTTTAAGCTCGCCGGAGACCCGTCGCCGTTGCTCGTCTCGTCGTCCGGGAGAATGTCTGCCACGTACAAAAACGCGTTTCGCTCGAGGCCGATGTCGACGAAAGCTGCATCCATGCCGGGCAGCACGTTTTGAACAATTCCCTTGTAGATTCCACCAACGACGCGCTCTTCGCGCTCGATACGGAATTCCATGAGAAGGCCGTCTTCGGTAACGGCGATTCGCGTCTCCCGAGGGGTGACGTTCACTATAATCTGTCTATTCATTTGGGGTTTGCCGCCTCTCTGGCAGCGAAAAATTGTCTGGTGGGCAAGCGTGTCTCGCCTGCTGACCTATGGGGATAGTTTACCGCTAACCGCCGTTTAGGGCGGGCAAGTATACTTCCGTGCGAATGGTTCGTGTGCGTTACGCCCCCTCGCCGACAGGCAGCCCTCACGTCGGCAACATACGAACCGCGCTCTTCAACTACCTGCTTGCCAGAAAGACCGGCGGACAATTCGTGGTGCGTATCGAAGACACCGACCGCGCCCGCGAGGTCCACGGCGCCCTGGACGATATCCTGGAAAGCTTGCGCTGGTTGGGAATGACCTGGGACGAGGGCCCGGAGGTCGGTGGCCCCTTCGCTCCGTATTTCCAAAGCGAGAGAACCGAGATCTATCGCGAGCACGCGCAAATGCTGCTTGAAGCAGGCCGAGCCTACAAATGTTTCTGCACGTCGGACGTACTCGATGAAATGCGCGAGTACCAGCGTATCAACAAACTCCCGACCGGTTATGATCGCCGGTGTCGAAACCTATCAGCCGAGCAAGTCCAGTCGAACATCGTTGCGGGAATGCCGTTCGTCGTTCGCCTCGCGATGCCGCTGGAGGGCACAACCGTTTTCGAAGACGCAGTCCGTGGAAAGGTCGAGTACGAGAACAAGCTCGTAGACGATCAGGTGCTGATGAAGAGCGACGGCTGGCCGACGTATCACCTTGCAAACGTCGTAGACGACCACCTTCAAGAGATCACGCACGTGATCCGTGGGGAAGAGTGGATCGCAAGCACGCCCAAGCACATGGTGCTGTACGAGGCATTCGGTTGGCCGCCGCCGGTGTTTGCCCATGCGCCGGTGATCAAGGGGCCAGACGGCAGCAAGCTGAGCAAGCGGCACGGCGATACCCGATGTCTCGACTATCGCGAAAAGGGCTTTCTCGGCAGCGCGGTCGCGAACTTCATCGCGCTGATCGGCTGGTCACCCAAAGATGACCGCGAGGTCTTGAGTCTGCACGAGATGGCGCAAGCATTCGCGATCGAGGGCCTTCAGCCCTCGCCCGGCGTGTTTGACATCCAGAAGTTGCAGTGGATGAACGGTGTTCACATCCGGGCGCTTTCGCCCGATGATCTGTACCATACGGTACAGGAGTTCGACTCACGGACCCAAGACGAGGAATACCTCGTCCAGCCCGAGCGCGAAATACTGCGCAAGGCGTTCGCGGAGCTTCCCCGAGGGTACGTTACTCAGGCGCTGGTCCTGGAACAGGAGCGCGTCAAGCTGCTCGGCGAATTCGCGGCAGCCTGCGAGTTCTTTTTCACTGAGGACTTCTCGTTCGATGACGCCGCAGCTGCGAAGTGGCGCGAAAAGGGCCACGTTCCGCGACTTTTCGACGGCCTGATCACGCGCCTTCAAGATCGCGAATCCCTTACGCACGACGAGTGCGAGGCGCTGGTTGGCGAGGTGTCCGACGCGGTCGGCTTGGAGAAGCGCGCGGAGGCGATTCATCCGATCCGCCTTGCGCTCACGGGTCGAACCAAGGGCCCCGGTCTGTTCGACCTCATGGCTCTGCTGGGGCCGGCGAGAATGGGCGAACGTCTTGCCCGTACAAAATCTCGCTTTTAACTAGCCGTTTTGGGAGTAACCGACACCATCGCCACGCGTATCATTTATATGACCAGTATCTCTGGCTTGTACTGCAAGTTAGATCTATGCAAATTTGGCGTTACATACGCCGGGAGGATTCAACGATGAACCGTATCCTGATTGTTGCCGCAGTCGCTGTTTTTGGCATTGGCTCAGCGATCCCGCAGTCCGGAGGCGACGAGCAAAAGTCTCCGCCTTCGAAGTCCGCTCCGGAAAAAGAGCCGCCGAAGCGTCAGGCCCCGCCTGCGCGGACGAGCCCTCAAAAGCAAGCGCCGCCTTCGCGACAGGCTCCACCCTCTCGGCAAGCGCCCCCGAGCCGCGACACCCAACCCGAGCGACAGGCTCCACCTTCTCGCCAAGCGCCCCCGAGCCGCGACACTCAGCCCGAGCGAAAAGCGCCGCCGTCACGGCAGGCGCCACCGAGCCGCGAAACCCAGCCGGAGCGACAGGCTCCACCCTCACGGCAGGCTCCTCCGAACCGCGACACTCAGCCCGAGCGACAGGCTCCACCGTCACGGCAGGCGCCCCCGAGCCGAGACACGCAGCCGGAGCGACAGGCACCACCCTCTCGCCAAGCGCCGCCGAGCCGAGACACCCAACCCGAGCGACAAGCCCCGCCGTCACGACAGGCGCCTCCTAGCCGCGACGTGCAGCCCGAGCGACAAGCTCCACCGGCTCGGCAAGCGCCTCCCAGTCGCGACGTCCAACCGGAAAGACAAGCGCCGCCCGTTCGCGATGCTTCACCGCGAGGCAGAGGCGTTGTCGACCGAAACTTCAAGCCGACACCTTCGGTTCGTTTGGACAATGGGCCCGCCTTCAAAGCTAAGACCGGCGGTTCGAAGGCCCAGACCACCAACAACTTCAACGGCAATAACGGAAACGGCCGGATCGGCCCCGAGCTTCGACCCGGAAACACCATCATCCCGCACATCACCGACGGCAAAGGCAAGTTCGCCGTACGCGTCGGCGAGGGTGGCCAATTCCAGGATCGGCTTCGCTGGGGTTACTACAACCGCGATCCGCGCTGGCGCGACAACCACTTCGGATACGGCTACTATTGCTATCGTCCGATTCCTTATCAGTGCGGCTTCTCGCCTTACTACTGGTATTGGTCGGTCCCCGGCTATTTGCCATGGAACCGCTGTTACGTGCTGCGCCCGACGATAATCGTGATCATCGGAAGTTTCATCAATTGGAACTACTGCGGCATTGGCGCCTCCAGCGGCTTCTATAGCACGTCGTATAACAACTACAGTGCCCTCGATCGGTCGCTGTCAGACCTGAAAGATGCGTTCATTTACCGCGACTATCGGTCCCTGGACCGATTGGTGTCCAACAACGGACGCGTCGAGATATTCATCGATGGCGAATACGTGTACTCGCTGGATTCTGCGGACTACTACGACATCACCGCAGACCTCATCTATACGACCGAGACCACGGACTTCGACATCGTCGACGTTCGCCGGATTCAGGGCAACCGAGGCTACGTGGCTACCGCCCGGCACGAGTTCATCGATGCTTGGGGCGCACGGCAGCAGACCTTCCTGACGTTCACCTTGCAGCCTTCAAACAGCGGCTACGTGATCACTCAGGCCGGTACGCAGCGAACGCGACCCTATTAGAATCCTTACGGGAGACCGGCTCGCCTCGGCGAGCCGGTCTCGCTGCAGCCGGTTGGAGCAGACCCGATTTGCAGTCAGTATCAGTTCAGATTGTGTATCGCGCCGAACGGTCCGGAGAGGTAACGCTGCTTTTGGTCATAAGACTTTGACAGTGACGGTAGGCGAACGGCATTCGCTCTTCAAGGGCACGGCATCTTCATCTCGCATTTCGCTGATGAAGTCTTTAGGTAATCCATCGGGGGTCGGCCTAATTACTCCACGAATTGTATAAGTGCCAGGCTTTGGGTGGCCGGGGCAGTATGCTGTGAATACCCGCTTCTCTCCGGGCTTAATGATCACAAGGTCGCGGTCGGTCGTGTCGGCCCAATCCATGTCATTGTAGTACTCTAATTTAGCATTCTGCCCGTCCAGTGTAAGGACCTCAAGTCGGAGCCAAACGGGGTGTACGGCAATGGCAATTGGCTTCGGTCCATGATTCTCCACATTGACTCCGTAGCTCATCACCAATGAAGTCAGTTTGATATCGGAAGGACCGTTCAGCGTTACCTGGAGACCGCTCGGATGTGTCATTGCTGCGGGCGGTGGGTTCGGGCTCTTGTCGGGCCCGGTGCAACCGCCTACGCAAATGAAGCCGGCCGCAACTAGAGTAAAAACCGCGGCACTAATACTGCGCGTCCAGAGTCGTTCTATTGCCCACAGCGTCATAACCCATCAGATTGTGTATCGTCGAACGACCGAATAGCTAACGCTGCTTTTCGTCATAAGACTTCGACGGTGATGGTAGGCGAACGGCATTCGCTCTTCAAAAACACGGCATCTTCCTCACGCATTGCGCGGATGAAGTCCTCAGGAACAATGGTCGGGCTAGGGCGAATGACGCCGCGGTATTTATAAGTGCCGGACTCAAGGCTACCGATGAAGAAAGCTTTGAAAATCCGTTTCTCTCCGGGCTTAATGATCACAAGATCGCGGTCGGTAGGGGGCAACCAATCTACTTCATGCCAGTCGTCTGGTTCGACTTTCTTCCCGTCCGGTGTGAGGACCTCAAGTTTGAGCCAAATTGGATGCACCGCGAAGGCAATCGGCTTAGATCCGTGGTTCTCCACATGGGCTTCGTAGCTTGCATCCCATGGAGGCTCCTGATCAAGAATGGAAGGACCGTTCAGCGTTATCTCGAGACCGCTCGGATGCGTCTTTGTTGCGGACGATGGGTTCGGGCTCTTGTCGGGCCCGGTGCAACCGCCTAAGAAAATGAAGCCGGCCGCAACTAGGGTAACAAACGCCACCACGTTGTCGCTCAGGTCAGGAGCGTACGCCCGCCGAGTGCCGGAGAGCTTCTCGGTAATAACT
Organism: Fimbriimonadales bacterium; assembly: GCA_025922995.1. GTDB lineage: Bacteria > Armatimonadota > Fimbriimonadia > Fimbriimonadales > ATM1 > JACDEQ01. Next base: position 305 of record JAICGT010000004.1, on the reverse strand, counting down.
TCCCCACCTACTACCTTGTACCTGACTGTCGTTGCCATAACAAATGTATCAACATAGATATTCGCCGGTTTGTCATCAATTGGGCGACTAACTGAGAAAACAAGCCACAGGTTCGGGACGTAGCTCGTACAGCGGCGCCGAACTTTTTGTCGGCAGGGATCGCGCTCGTCAAGATATGGGAAACTAGGGGCAGATGGTTCTCAAGCGGTTTTACGATGAAGGCCTCGCGCAAGCCAGCTACATGGTGGGTTGCCCAGGCGCAGGCGTGTGCGCGATCATCGACCCTAATCGAGACTTTTCAGTGT
>JAICGT010000003.1 GCA_025922995.1 Fimbriimonadales bacterium | reverse complement strand
GTAGCCGTAGCGGTTGCAGGCGTCGGGCGTGATGTCGGCGTCGAAGATCGGGAACATTTCGTCGCGCATGATGCGGGTGCGGCTGGGCTCGGCGACCTGCGATCGGTTGACGATTTGGGTGTAGTTGTAGGGCTGGTTGTTGCCGGTGCTCTCGCCCTCGACGACGCTGAACATGCATTTTGTGAAGCGGTAGCTGCTGCCGTATGCGCTCCAATAGCTGTCGGCGCCGGGGACTTCCTGCGAGGTGTAGGGGCCGCCGACGTCGAGCGGGCATTTGAAGACGTCTGTGCTGGCGGAGTACGCGAGGATCTGGACTTCGACGCCCTTGTGCCCCGGCTGTCCCGCCGGCGGCTGGGAGTTGTACGCGTAGAAGATGGGCATGAAGTCGTCGCTGTCTGCGAGGTACATCTCGAGGGCGATGCCGACCTGGCGGGCGTTGCTGACGCATGCGGTGCGCTTGGCGGCCTCCTTGGCCTGGGCGAAAATGGGGAAGAGGATCGCCGCGAGAATCGCGATGATCGCGATGACGACGAGGAGTTCTATGAGTGTGAATGCTCGCTTCATATTGTTTCCTTAAAGCGAAAGACCGCCCCGCGCTTTGAAACGCGAAACGGTCTTCGGAACGACTCGTTTCCGCATTCCCTCCGCCGGCATTATCCGGATCAGGTTCAAGGGTTTTCTTTGTGAGATCTCAGCCCTTGCGGGCTCCCCTTGCGGTTCGGCTTTCGCTCCCCTATTGTACTCCGTCGGTTCCGGCGATGTTTCGCTTTTCGAGAGGCTTTACGGCAGGACTGTGCAGGACCTCGCCGTCGATCGCGAACCGCGAGCCGTGGCACGGGCAGTCCCAGGTCTTTTCTGCGGAGTTCCACTTGAGCTCGCAGCCCCAGTGTGTGCATGCGCTTGTCACCGCGTGGATGGTGCCGTTCTCATCTCGGTATGCCGCTATCCGCTCGTCTTCCATCTGCACGATCGCGGCGTCGCCCATGGGAATGGCGTCGACCTCGGATGTGTCGGCCGCGCCCATGCGGTCGCCGATTAGGTGATTCGCCGCGTCCAGGTTCTCCTTGGCCATCCGGGCCACCGCTCCTAGATTCATGCGCCCGGGGTCGAGTGACTCCGCCCAGGGGTTGTCTCGCTCGAGGATCGCGTCCGCGAGTATTTTTCCCGATGCGATGCCGTTCGTCATTCCCCAACCGCCGAAACCGGTGGCAATAAAAATGCGGTCTCGGTTTGGCGATTTTCCCACGTACGGCAGTCTGTCGACGGTCCAGTTGTCTTGCGTCGACCATCGGTAGAGTAGCTTTTCGACGCCGAACCGTTCGTCCGCCCAGCGCGCGATCTCGGTATACGCCAGATGCGCGTCCTGCTGCTGCCCTACCTTGTGATGGTCCCCGCCGACGATAAGGATGTCTTTGCCGTCGACCGGTTGACGGCGCATCGACCTCATGGGCTCGTCTTCGGTTATGTACATGCCGACCGGCATTTCTCTCCTGACGTCGACGGCTATCGCGTAAGATTTGTATGGTGCCAGCTTCGCCACGAAGAGCCCCGAGTCGTAGATGGGATAATGTGTGGCAACGACGACTTTGTCCGCCGTAACGGTGCCGTTAGACGTTTCGACAATACACTTTTCGTCCTTCTCTTCTATTTCTAAAATCCGCGTGTTTTCGAATATTTCCGCGTCGAGCTTGTCGGCAATTCCAAGAAGAAACTTTACCGGGTGATAACGCGCCTGGTTATCGAACTTAATTGCGCCCCGCGTTTCATAGGGAAGGTCCGGATTCGCGACGAACGATGCAGGCAGGCCAAGATTCGTGCACGCCTTGATTTCCTTCTCGAATTCTTTAGCCTTCTCGTCAGTCATCGCGTAAACATAGGCGGATTCGGGGAAAAAGTCGCAGTCGATTGCCTCTTCGGTTCGAATACGATCGACCTCTCTGATCGCCCACTCATTCATGTCGGCGTACTGCTGCGCCGTTTCTTTGCCAAACGTCGAAGTCAAGTAGTCGTAAATGATTCCGTGCTGAGACGTCAGTTTGCCGGTGGTGTGGCCGGTAACATCGTTGAGAATAGAGCGAGCATCGACAACGCCTAAATTTAATCCAAGGCCGCGCAAGGCGAAGGCTGTGGATAGGCCGACAATTCCGGCGCCCGCGATGAGAACGTCGAAATGTCGTCCGGTCGACAACTGAGGTCGGTCGGGCTGCGAAGTCGTGCCAAGCCAGAGAGGTTGAGTGTTGCTCACTGGGATTCCTACGCTCGGCTGTCCGGTAATATTCAGGGTCGTTCTCGGGCCCGTAGCTCAGTGGTCAGAGCAGGCGGCTCATAACCGCTTGGTCGCAGGTTCAAATCCTGCCGGGCCCACCAGCCGAATTAAAAAACGAGAGCCCGTCTGGGCTCTCGTTTCTTGCCGGCGCCGAGGTTAATCAGCGTCCCATCTCTGCAAGCAACTCCTCGACCTTAGACTCGAGGTCCCTATCTCGAAGATTGCGTGCGCGGATGACGCCTTTGGCATCGATCACGTAGATCGTCGGCCAGCCGCGAACGTTCCACGCCGAGGCCAGGGGGCCGCTCGTGGAGCCGTCGATCGCATTGCGCCAGGTGATTTCGTTTTCCTTGAGGATCTTTTGTACGACCGACCGGTCGCCGTCGCTATTGATTCCGATCATTGCGAAGGGCTTGTCTTTGAATTTCTCAACCATTTCCTTCACGTGCGGAATCATCGCTCTACAAGGTCCTCACCAAAATCCCCAGAATTCCACGATCACGACTTTGCCGCGATAGTCGCTGAGATTGAACGTGACACCGTTCTCGTCGGTCGCGGTGAAATTCGGCGCAACCATGCCTACGCTGAGGTTGTCCATCGCGAAGATCATGTTTTCGGCGCGTTTTGCCGCGGCTGTGCGAGGGTAGTTCTTGATTGTTCGTTCGAGGATTTCTCGGGCGCGAGCGGTGTCCCCTTCGCCGGAGTATTCGTCATAAAACAAGCTGGCCCGCATCATCAGCGCCGCCGACTTTGTTTCGATTTCGGACGAGTAGTGCTCAATCCTCGAAAGCAATTTGATCGCGCGCTCCTCGGGGCGAACTGCGAAGCGGATGAAGTTCATCGACTGCTTGAGTTCCTTCGAGTTCGGGTTGTTGGCGATCATTCCTTCGAATGCCTGGACCAATCCCTCCACGTCTCCGGTTTGGTATGCCATGGGAATCGCGAACGCGTAAGCTTTGTCCGCCGTACTCGTGCCTCGAGCTTTCCTCGCCAGATCGAGTGCCTTGTTGAGGTAGCTCTTTGACGGGCCGCCCTTCATGTCGTATGGCTCGCCGTTCTTAGCCTTCTCCATGGCAGCGTCCATGTATGCCTTGTTTTCCTTTTCAAAGGCGTCCTGCATTTCCTTGAGCTGGCTCTCCAAGCTCATTTGCGCAGTGCCGCTCGCCATCAACAGGACAGCGGAGCATAGGACACCGACTATTCGTTTCATCGAAATCACCTCCGAGGCGGTCTCCCGCCTGCCACTCCTTCTTACCCGAAAGGAGCCATAAAAATGCGGGCCCGCTAAACGCAGGCCCGCCCCCCTAAGCACCAACCTTGGTGATCCTCAACCTCCATGGGTGTCTGACTTCATTGTAGGCGTACTGTGCTCGCGATGCAAGCCTCCTGCCCAAAAAAGGGACTTAAGGCCCAGCACGGATCGTCATAATAGAGAGATCAGAAATGCAAACAGCAGCCGGACTCACGACCACACAAGCGCCGTTTATCGAACAGGCGCAGGCTAGGGGCGAGAAGTTCATCCGCCAGCCGTACGAGCTTTACAGCGAGGAGAATCAGGAGACTTGGCGCGCTTTGTACCGGCGGATGTTGCCGAGGTGGGAAAAGTACGCCAACGAGAAGTTCCTCGAAGGGGTAAGCAACTTGGCGCTGGATCCCAACGCCGTGCCACGACTTGACGACATCAATAAGTTTTTGGAGCCGCTCAGCGGCTTCAAGGCCAAGGCGGTGTCCGGCTATATCCCCGCGTATCTGTTCTTCGACTGCCTACGGACGCGTGAGTTCCCGACGACGATCACCATACGCGACGGCCGCACTCTCGACTACTTGCCGGAGCCCGATATCTTCCACGACGTCGCGGGGCACGTGCCCATGCACACCGACCGCCAGTTCTCAGACGTTCTAGTCCGCTTCGGGGAGGCGGCGCGATCGGCTGCGATGCACGCCCAGGAAATCACCGACAGGGAAGAGCGGCTCAGAACCGTAGAGAGCATCATCAAGGGCATGGCTCGATTCTTCTGGTTTACCGTCGAGTTCGGGCTGATGAATCGGCCCGAAGGGGGCTATTGTGTCTACGGCAGCGGCCTGTTGAGTTCGTTCGGTGAGATCGAGCACTGCATCGAGTCTCCCGAGGTCCAACGCTTTCCATTTCAGTTGGAGTGGGTGGTCAACCAGTATTTCGAGATCGACCATTATCAGCCTCTGCTCTTTATCGTCGACTCTTTCGAACATCTCTTTGCTGAGGTTGGCAGGCTGGAGGAGTGGATCCTTGCCGGAAAGCTGAGCAACCTCTCCGGTGGCGAGCCTGCGGTTAACGAGACGGATTTGCAGTCTTTCCTTGAAGCTGTAAGTTGACCGCCGCTTCGCTTTTACAGGAACTCTCGACGACCGACAGGCGTAACATCGTTCCACGGTTAACTAAGTAACATCTGACGATTGGAGCCTCCTTTTCCTCAGCCCAGCCCGGCAATGTCTTGTGTAAGCGAATAGCCAAGCCCAAAGTACTCGATACGCATGAACGATCCCATTCTGAACAAATACCGGTTAAAGGTGCGTTAATCGTCCCAAGATAGTGTCACAAATCGAGGACCTGTACGTAACTTAAGCTAAGAGGCCGCGCCGGTCGAGCAGCCGTTGCGACCCGAAATCGCCGAAGCAGCTTCAAAAGCTCGCTGGGCCTGACAAATATCGGAAGTTGAGGAACTTACAATGAAATACAAGAACAGCGGACTATGCCGCGGGCTGAGCCTGGGCATTACCGCCATCGCAATGCTCGCAGTTGTTTTGCGTGCAGCACATGCAGACGTCGTTTCCGGGAATAGCAAAGGCTACGGAATCGACGTTGCCCTGACCGTACTCAACATACCTCTGTTGACGATCTCCGAATTGCCCATGTCGTCCGGTTCGGCCCCGGGTCCCTATAACGACAGCGACCAGATTCTGTCCATCAGCGAGTCCGTTCCGCTGATCGTGTCCCTCGGCACAGGAGTTTTGGACACGACCGCTTCTAGCGACATCGACGGTGGCTCGGGAGTCCGCATGGCCGATGCGAGCGCGCTCGTAAACGACCTCGTCTTGACACTGGTGCCCGGCGTCGGCGTGCCTGCGCTGCTGAATTTAACTGCCGACACGATCGGATCGGATTCAACGGTGAGCGGTGACTTCGGCGCGCATTCCGCCGTCGGCAACATGGTGCTCGAGAATCTACTCGTATCCGTTTCCGGTACTGCCTTGTCGGTACCGCTAAACCCCGCGCCCAACACAGTGCTCTGGGACGCGGCGGGACTTCGGATTGTGCTGAACGAGCAGACGTCGTTCACCGGCGGGTTCGGTGCCTCGATGGATACGAACGCCATCCACATTTCGCTCGTCGACATTGCCACCGTCGGTGGATTGGTAAACGGCGACATCATCATCTCCCACTCAGACGCGGCAATGGTTTCCGCGGTCCCCGAGCCGGCGACCTTCGTCGCGCTTGGAAGCCTCTCACTACTTGCGCTTCTACGACGACGTCGTTAGTTGTTGCCACGGCCGCCTGCCCTCCCAGGATATTAACCCTGGGAGGGCATCTATTTGTTTGGGCCACTTCTTGCCAATCGCTGAGCTTGCCGAAGGATTGTCGTTTACGACCCCATCGGTGATTACCATTCCGACTTTCGGCAGCACAGTCGCGATCGGCAACTCGACAGCTCTAGTTACGCAATCGTCGTAAATTGGGCCAAGCGCCGCACCGCCGATTTCGACACAAAGCTCGCGAATACGAGTTTCAGAAAACCCCGGCTTATCGCCCTTTGTTTCGGCGTAAAGCGACCTAACAACGTCGTCCAGCGACTTCTTCCCTCCAGTTTCTCCGCGAATGGCTAAATCTAATATCCACCCGATTATTTTGCCTTTCGTGTAGTAATTGATACCGTAGCCCGAACTGTTATTCGATTCCCAGACGCGGCGGCTCGACTCATCGGCGCTTACTTTCAGACGATCCGAGTCCCGGTTGAAAGCTCGCAACTCGGACGAAAGGGATCTCATTGCGGATTCTCGCGTCTTATAGCCCGCCCGCACATTTATGACTTCTGCGTAGTAATCGGTCACGCCTTCTAACCACCACAAGGCTCCGGTAACCGCCGGCTTAGAGTAGTCGAACGGTCCGAGCGTCTTTGGCCTAATTCGCTTGACGTTAAAGGCGTGAAAAAATTCGTGCGCGATGAAGTCTTCTGCTCCGGAGCCATCGCCCCACATCGCCATGCGAGCGCTGTTCATGTGCTCCAAGCCGCCGCCGCCACCGCCGAAGTCATACAAGAACACATACTTTTCGTACGGCAGTTCGCCGAAAAGGTCCAAGCACTGGGTCGCAACCCGCTGGCCAATCTCGACGAAGCCATTCAGAGGAACGCCCTGGGACCTCGGTCCGAATGCGGAAACCTGATGCCTCTTGCCGCCCACAACGAATTCTGCAATGCGAACCTTCGAGCCCATCGCGAACGGAGAATCGAGCAAAACGTCGTAGTTATTCGCTGTAAACGTATACTGATCGGTTGATGGCAAAGCGATGGCGACCGTAGCGCTGTCTCCGGGATACGGGGTAAGCGCAAGTACCTGCTTCTCCTTTTGATGCCCTTCGAACCAGCCGAACACCGCGGGCCCGTGGACGAAAACCTCATCCGACGTCATTCGAAAGTTTTCTGAGAAGATCCCGGACTTCTGCGTCGACACGCGATACTCGACCATGTCCGCCGGTTCGTCTGCCTTCCAGTGGTTTACCGATGGGTGCGAAGACGTCACCCGCGTTCCTAGGCGGGTGAAGCGTGGGGCGCTGACGTGCTTGCCGAAGTCTACGATTCGGTAGTCACCGGGAGACCACGCCGGCATATGGAAATCCGTTGCAGTGCCGGAATCGAGACGGACACGAACCAGCGCAGTAGAAGTTGCCTGGTCGAACGAAATTTCGTAATGAGCGGCTTGCAAGCTCGTGACCGCAATCAGGATTCCGCACAGGGTGAGTGTTCGCATCATTAGGACATACGGGCGACGAGCACTATCGCATTAGCCGGTTTAGCGCCTCCGTCAGAGCCTTTGCTGCCGTTTCGACCAGAGGCATCGCTGTGGCGTACCGCATTCGCTTAGGGCCCACAACGGCGATCGCTCCGGCCTCGGTATCGCCGATATAAAACTTGCCGGCGACCACCGACAGCGAATGCATAGCGACAGAAGGATTCTCCGCGCCGATTGTCACCGGACTCGCGGGGTTCGTAACGTCCAACGCCTCCTGGACGACTTCGGTGTCTTCCAGAGCCGCGACGATCTTTGCGAGGGCATCGACGTCCTGCTGAAACTCAGGCTGCTCGAACAAAAACTGGGTGCCTTCAGAAACAACCTTCCCGGAAGTTGCCGCGCGGGCTACTCCCTTCAATGTGCGCCAGGCCGCCTGTGCGATTTCTCGAATCCCGGCAGATTCGGATTCGATCACGGGCGCCGCTTTGCGTCCCAAGCTCCTCACCGGGATGCCGGCAGCCGCCCTCGAGAACTCAATCGACAATTTGTGCAGGTCTCCAAGTGTTAGATCGCTTCTACCCTCGAGGATCTTGTTTTCAATCAATCCGTTGCTAAAGACGACCGTCATGAGCAGCCGCTCGCGAGTTATCCCGGCGAACTCAATCGAGAGGATTCGAGCGCTTCCCTCGGAGAACGTTGCGGCAATAGACACATACTGTGTGAGGCGGGACAAGACCTTGCAGGTCTCCATGAGCAGCCCTTCCAGGTCGGCCTCGTTCTTCGTAAGGTCGCGGACGCGCTTTGCGACGCCCTTGTCGAGTTTCGGCTCGGCGAGGCGATTGACGAAGTAGCGGTAGCCGACATCGCTTGGTATTCGACCGGCAGAGGTGTGAGGCTGATCGAGGTAGCCTCGATCGGACATCTCGGAAAGCTCATGCCTCACGGTAGCCGGGCCGACTCCGAACTGATATCGTTCTACCAACAGGGAACTGCCAACCGGCTCCGCCGACTGTACATACTCGAGGACGACCGCTCGCAGAATGCGCTGTTTACGCTCCGTCAATTCGTCCATCAGGCTAATTATGTTACAGATAGGGTCGACGACTCGTCCTATGAGCGTCATGTTGCTTGTTACAGTTTTGGCTGCCGGCTGCCTAATTGCGCCGCAGCAGGGTGATGTCGCCGCTTCGATGGCTCTGCTCGAAAGAGTTAGAACCGCCGCATCCGAGGGACGGTTCGATTCGCTTGAAAAGCTTTTCACGCAGTCACGGTACGCAGCTTCCGTTAGGCAAATCGCCCGAGACGGGGCTGCCCTCCGCACGCTGCATGTCGACGCTTTTCCTGCGCCGAAAGGACTCGAAAAATTTGGTGATTATTGGCTGATCTTTCATCGCCACCAGGGCCTGGAGGCGGAGCATGACCGAATTCACCCCATCGTTCGCACGGGCGATGGCTTGGCGCTCGGTCCCGAGGTGCCGGAGGACGTGGTCGTTCCTTTCGAAATCACGCACCAAAACTTCGATGTCGTCTTGCGGCCCGAAAGGAACTCCGCAGACTTCGAGACGACAATCGACTTGAAACCGACATCAGGCACCGGGTCTGTTCTTATGCGCATGAACGATTCCTATAGAGTCGCCGGAGCCAGTTACCGAGGCGAGGAAATAAACGCCTTTCTCGATGAGCCCATCGATAAGGTGATTCTAAACCCGGCCAAGTCAGAACTGATCCGAAGCGGCGGCGTCGTGATTCTGACCAATCCCGGTACCGGCGGCAAGTTAACTCTCCGATATTCAGCTTCGATTGACTTTCCCGGAGGCGACGAGACGACTTCCGATTCGATGCTGTTGACGTCGTATTGGTATCCGCATATCGGAAGGATGCCGGCAACGTCTTCGGCGACCGTTCGTGGGCCGAAAGATTGGTTGATCCTTACCAACGGCGACGTCAAATCAGAATCGGTGAGTGGCGAAACAAAAACTGTCACATTCACAAATAGCGTCGCCATTCCGTACTTTCACTTAGTAGCAGGACCATACAAAATGGTTGCCGAAACGACGGACCGTGGCCGAACCTTCCGAGCATGGCATCTGAATACTACCGGCACTGATCGCGGTAAAGGTGACGTTGAATCTGCAAAGAACGCAGTAGCTTTTTTCGAAGACCGCTACGGAAAGTATCCGTACAACCATTACGACATCGTCGATACGCCCGACTATTACGGCATCGAGTGCTACAGCTTTACCCTTCTCTCGCCGTCGATTTCGAGTTGGGCTACCTCACACGAGGTCGGTCACACCTGGTTCGGGGGGATGGTGCCGAACACCTACATCAAAAGCATCTGGAACGAAAGCCTTACTCAGTACATCGACAGCGTCGTCTTCAGGAAAAACGCGGATCGCTCTTTGAACAACGGATACGCCAGCCGGACCGCACCCGTGGCCCTTGCGGACGCTTTATTGGCGCACGGCCCTTACGGCAACGTCGGTTACTACCGCGGCGCCTACGTCATGAAAATGCTCGAAAACGAAATCGGCGAAGCGGCGATGACGAAGGCGCTCAGCGCCCTCGTCGAGCAGAGACGTGGAAAAAAAACGGAGTGGAGTGACATCGCGCGGATATTCAATCAACAATGGTTCTTCGAGCAATGGGTTTACGGCAAGCAGTTTCCGAAGCTCGATATCACCCGTGCTTTCTCTGAAGCCGGGCCGCGTGGCGGCTTTGTCACTACGGTGGATATCGCTCAGTCCGGCACGCCGAAACCATTTAGGATGAAAGTCGCCGTAGTGCTGACTGGTCGAGCCGGCGAGAAGTCGCAAGTAGTTGACCTGTCCAATGGCTCGCATACGTTCTACTTGGAAAGCGACTCGCGGCCCACGCGTGTGTCGCTCGACCCCTTTGGGTACACGCTAGCTGCGGTGCCCGCGCCGAGACTAATCGGCAACTAGGCGGGTATTGTCGCGGCATGTCCACACGCATCGATGTCCTCAAGGAGCTGATCGACACGACAGCCCATCTCTACGCTTGCGACCTCAACGCATTGCCCGACGGTAAGTTCGCAACCTCTCCGATGGGAGTTGCGCGTACGCCGCAGGATATCTCGACCGAGGTCGCCGGCTTCAACCGCCTTTGCTGCAAATTGCTAACCGGCCAGACGCCCGAGCACGGCGAGGGCGAGATGATTCCCGACGCTGAAACCGCAGCCCAAGAAGTCAAGGCCAGCGCGGCAGAACTCGCCGCCACGGTGACTTCACTCGATCCCGCTGCCTTCGACGAGATGGTCATGGCGCCGTGGGGTCAGGAGATTACGAAGTACGGCCTAGCCCAGATGGCGGCCCTGAATACCATCTATCACGACGGTCAATTGTGCTACTTCCAGGCGCTCCATGGCGACGGCGAAATGCACTGGGCGCATTGATCGGTCCCTCGAAGTGTGAATTGTAACCGCACTCCTGCCGAGGCTAGTTCGTCCTTATACTTGTCGGCGATGTTGATGCATCGCCATGATTACCAAGGAGGAAAAGTTATGAAGCTATTTTTTACTGCGGTTGCCGCGCTTGCCGTGATCCCGGCTGTCGCTGGCAACACGGTTCTCGTCCACATGTACAACTTCGATTTCAGCCTCAACCCGTCCGGAGGGCCGGTTGAGGACGCCGTTATCAACGTCGGCGACACGGTGCGATGGATTCTCGACGAGGGAATGCACAACACGAAGTCCGTGGCCGGGATTCCGGAAGTGTGGGAGTCGCCGCTTTTCGAAGTACCGGGTTCGACCTTCGAGCACACGTTCATGAACGTCGGTGTATGGTGGTACTACTGCACGCCGCACGGCTTCGACCTCGGCAACCAGACCGCGGGTGGAATGGCGGGCACGGTTACTGTAGTACCCGAGCCGGCGACCTGCGTCGTCCTTGGCGCAGGCCTGGCGATTCTTGCCCTTGCTCGACGTAGGTCCTAGCGGAGGTATACTGAGTCGTCTCCGCAGACAACCGGTGGCGAAAGCCCTAATGTCGTTGACGCCGGTCGAGGGGTGCGAACACGGATAGCCCGAAACGAATTTCGATTCAGGGACTCCGCACGTGCCTGTGCGGAGTCCTTGATCATTTAAGAAAGGAGAATCAATGCCAACAGCACAGAAAGCTGAAATTATCGCGAAAGCGAAGAAGTGGTACAACGACTCGACCGGGCTGATCTTTACGGATTACCGGGGGCTGGACGTGCCATCTCTGCAGACCCTCCGATCGACGCTCAGGGACACCGGCGGCGAATTCCACGTCGTCAAAAACACTCTTCTTCGTCAAGCCATGGGCAGCGACGTCGACCAACTTCCCGAGGAGTTCCATAACGGCCCCACGGCGACCTTGTTCATCTTCAAAGATGAGCCGAGCTGTGCAAAAGCGCTCGTAAAGTTTGCCAAAACCAATAAGGGCTTGGAAATCAAGGGCGGCGTCATCGACGGCAAGCCAATGACCGCCGACCAAATCAACGAACTTAGCAAGCTTCCCACCAAGGAAGAGCTGCTTTCGATGATTGTCGGCCTTGTCGCCGCGCCAATGTCCAACGTGGTCGGCGCGCTCAACGAGATCATCGTCGGCCCCATTCGGTGTATCGATGCGATCATCGAGAAAAGCGGCGGCGCACCCGCTGAGGCAGCTCCGGCCGCTTCGGCAGAGCCCGAGAAAGAAGAGACCGGCGACGGTCCGCAGTCGGTAGACGACGAGCCGGCGCAAGACGACGCGGGAGGCGATGCTGCAGGGCCACAGTCGGTGGACGACAGCCCTGCCGATGAGCCCGAGGCAGGTGGTCCGCAATCTGTGGACGACTCCCCGGAGGAAACGCCCGCTCCCGACCCTGAACCCGATCCCGAACCGTAATCACTTTCCAAGGAGAACAGAATCAAATGGCAACAGTTGTTGAAGAAATCGTAGAGAAAATCGCCGGCATGACCGTGCTCGAACTCAGCGACCTGAAGAAGGCGCTCGAAGAGAAGTTCGATGTCACCGCGGCCGCCCCGATGGGCGGAATGATGATGGCTGCCCCGGCGGCAGGCGGCGAAGCCGCGGCTGAGGAGAAGACGAGCTTTGACGTCATCCTCTCAGAAATCGGTGGCGCAAAGCTGCAGGTTATCAAGGCCGTTCGCGAAATCACCGGCCTCGGCTTGAAAGAGGCGAAAGACCTCGTCGACGGCGCCCCCGGCCCAATCAAGCAGGGCGTCAATAAAGACGAAGCCGACAAGATCAAAGCTGCGGTCGAAGAGGCCGGCGGCAAAGCCGACATTAAGTAGATCGCTTCGCCGATCGACAAAAAGAGCCTCCACTCTCTATTTGAGAGCGGAGGCTTTTGAGTCTGTATCGGTGTCGAGTTTTTAGCGCGCTATTTGCTCCAAAGGTCCGCGGTTTTGCCTACGTTCTCGGCGATAGAGTCCGTCCGTTGTCTCAAAATCGCGTTCGTCACGCCACGATTGTCGACGGGCAGCCCGAGCATGAGCTTGTTCGCTGACACGTAGAACATCGACGGCTGAATCTTGCTCGTTTCTTTCAGAAACGCTAATGCCTTGGGCGATGATTCGGCAGGTGCATCGCCGAGCAGGACTGTGAGCCAAACATAGTTCTTGCTCTTGCTGATCTCGTAGGCTACAAAGACGTCATAGCCTCCGGACACAACTTTGACCTGGTACTTCTCCTCGCCTTCGTCCGTGTCGAGGTCCTTGATCTCGTACCCCATCTGAACGAGCATTGACCGCAAACGCTTGGCGTCGATCTGGTCCGTCTGTGTGCCGCCAAAGCCGTAGAGGGCGAGCGACGCAATCAACAACAAGAAACCGACAATCGCATAGTTACGCATTGAGAAATTATATCCTTACTTTTTCGCCCGCGGATGGGCGGAGAGGTACTTTTCTCGCACCGTTTCCATGTCCAGATGAGTGTAGACCTCGGTCGTCATGATTGACGCATGTCCCAAGAGTTCCTGTACACTTCGCAGGTCCGCTCCGTTCTTGACGAGATGGACGGCGTAGGTGTGGCGAAGGGTGTGCGGCCCGATGACTTTCTCGATGCCCGCGAGTGCGGCGTACTTGCGTAAGATGCGAAAAACTCCGGAGCGGGAGATTGATCTTCCACGCGAGCTTAGAAACACGAAGGATGTTGCGGCGGGCTTGAGGAAGGATGGCCTGGCTTCGCTCAAGTACAAGCGTAGTATGTCGTGGGTCTGTGCGGGCAAGGGAAGCATGCGCACCTTCTCGCGCTTGCCGGTGACGCGTAAGAGCGACTCGGTCTCGATGTAATCCTCCATTCTAAGGCCGACGAGCTCAGACACGCGCAAGCCGCCACCGTAGAGCATCTCGATCATCGCGCGGTCGCGTATGCCTACCGGATTCGCCATGTCCGGAGCCTCCGACAGCCGTCGCATCTCGTCGGCAGTCAACGCCTTTGGTAACGTCTTGGGCTGTCTGGCGCCACCGGTCTTGGGCAGGTGCTGCGGCGCTTTACCCGATCTTCGTCCCAAAAACTTGATGAGGCTGCGAATCGCAGAAAGCTTTCTCTGTACGGTTCGCGGAGCGTATTTCTCCCGTCCTAACTCGGTTCGAAGCTTAACTGAAGTGCTCCCGTCGATTTCGGCGAACGATCCCACGTTCCATTTTGCGAGCCATTTGGAAGCTTGACGCAGGTCGCGGTCGTAAGCGGAAATCGTGTGGCTGCTCGCACCACGTTCGCCCATAAGGTGGTCTAAGAACCAACCGATTTCGCTTTCTAATCGGGATTCTTCAGTTTGAATACGCATATCGTTGGCCGTATGTACATCATGTCGTGCGTCTTCGGATAGCGTTCCCGCATTATGACGCGAAGCATATCGCGATCGAATTCCGTATTTGTCCCGCTTTTGGGAAATGCCGGCTCGGGACCCCAGAAGATGCCGACGAGATCGTAAAGCGTTTTCATCTCATCGATAAATGCGACGAAGTTCGGCTCGCTGAGCCTGTCGTGGTCTAGAAACTCGAAACTGCTGAAAACGATGTAGTCGGGAGGATTTTCGAGAAGTCGAATATCCCAGTCCATCTTCTCCCCATCCGCGGGGATGTATCGAACAATTCTTGGGTGTTCCGCCATGGCTTCAAGACGGTCGCCGGACGCCAACAATCCGATGTTCGGAAAAAGCGGCGGGGAATAAAACCATGGATCCGAAACAAGCCCGATCTTGGTGTCTGGCGGCGTGTCCTCCTTGAACCACCGTGCTGCCTCGTCGCGTGGGTCGGGCATCGACATGAGCCGCGTCAAAACGAATGCGCCGCCTGTCGTCGTTGAAGTTACGCCTACCAACAGAATGACTGCGCCGGTGACTACGCGCTTCCAGCCCTTCTCCTCATGGCAGCGGCCGGCTAAGTATCCAAGTCCCAGCGCTAGGAACGGCAACAACGGGAAAACGTAACGCAGGAATTTCACTTCTGCCAAACCTATCGCTAAGAAGTAGGCAACGCAAAACAGGACAGCAGCAATCCCCCACGGCTTTTTGGAGACAACTGCCCAGATCAATCCGGCGCAGCCGAAAAGCAGCGGAGCGAATCCGAAGGCTTCCGCCGAGTTCCAGAAATGATAAATGACTCCCGGCGGTGTGTCCACAAATACTAGGCCGTGACCGGCTGCGGTGTGCCCCATTTCGTATGTAACACCGCGCATAAAAGCCTCGGTTTGCAGCAATACGCCCGGCGTTGCGAGAAGAAAACCGATAACTGTCGAGCCGACAAGGGCGCCGTAATATTTTGCAGAGACGCCACGAGAGAAGAGCACATAGGTTGCCGGCAGGAGAAGAAGAATTCCGGCATATTTTGTTCCGGCAGCCAAGCCAACGACGGCCCCAACCGCGCAGACGCTTTTCAAAGACGGTGCTTCCGCAGCCTTTACGGCACGAATAAGCAAGAAAGCGGCCAGTGCGATCAACATTGCAGCAAATACGTCTGTGGTTTGAAACCGCGAATGCACCAGATGCCCTGGGGCAAGCAACATTGCAATCGCGCCTATAAAAGACCCGAGGCTGCCGGTTACAAGCAAAAGAGTCGCAAAAACGAGCGAAACCGTAGCCGCTCCGGAAAGTGCGCTGATGACCCGGCCCGTTTGAATCCCAGCCCTCTCGGTTTTCCAAAACGGAACGTCGTCCCCGACCGGAATCCATCCATAGGACATTCCAGCGTCGTTCGCCGCGTGGATCAACGTGAAATACAACGTCCCGTAGTTGTAAAAACCGGGCCGTAAATACGGCGTCTGCGTTCCCACCAGATAGATGAGCTCTTCATCAGGGTGCAGTGACTGAAAACGCTGTTCGTTCGGAAGCCCCCATCCGATCCCCGCAAGGCGGAAACCGAATGCCAGCGCAAAAAGCAGAAGCGCCGCGATCCAAGTGCCGCGGCGCGTCAGCTTAGGGTTGAGTAAATCGCGCTCTTCTGCAGCCGGCTCCACTATTTACGGACGAGGCTGGCACGCGATTTGAACCGTTCTTGGTACACCGGCCCACCGGTGTATGTTGTCACTTCCACGTCGATGAGGCCGCTGCTCGTCGCAAGAATCTCTACAGGCTCCAACGTGTCGAGGTCGAGATAGTAATCGACTTTTCCATCAATTTTGAGCTTTACCGACGAGATTGGTGACGCCTCCGGTTTTACGCCCATTAAATCGGCTAGGTATGGAGCGGCGTCCGTATCCTGCGCCATTTTGCCCTCGATGTGATAAAACGACTTGCCATTGCGGACGGCTTTACCACGATAGGTCATCTCGTAGTCGATCCGGGAATTAATATTCTTGCCCTTGTCTGCGCCCGCCTGGACCGTGATCGGCGCGTATCCGACCGTCTCTTTCCACGTGTCGCCAACAACAACCGGGCCGCTGGGCAGAATGGGCCCGTTGTCGAAAAAGTTCACAAAAGCCGCAAGCTGGCGCAACTGATCCATCCATCCCATGATGTCGAGTTGAGCCCCGCCTGACGCGGCCAGTGAATGGAGCGTTCCT
>JAICGT010000002.1 GCA_025922995.1 Fimbriimonadales bacterium | reverse complement strand
TTCAGTAGGCATCAGTACCTGGCTGGTTCCCGTGAACTTAGCCTTGACAGGGGGCAGGGTGCTGCTCAAAACCGGTCCGGGACGCAGAATCAGAAAACTCCCGTCCGGCTCAGCTATTGAGTTCCTGTTCCCTGAATTGATGATGCCCGGATTGACAGTCACGTTTGCGATCGGCGTATAGTCGAAGTAACCAGCCCGATAATTGTCAACGAACAACTCTTCGTTTCCACCCGTGGGCGTGGCGAACGTCATTACCCCGACGACGCCCGGCCGTACAACAATCGAAGGAATGTGCGCGTTAAATACTTCACCGCCCTCGAAATAAGCGATAACTCGTGTTCCGTCTAGGTCGATGCGGCAATGACGCCACTCTGTTTGATTGTGATTCGGCAGGGGGTATGTGAATTCAGGGATAAGCCGCGCCCCAACCCCGTTCACCACTTGTGCGACCACAAAGAAATTCCTCGACGCCGCGATAAAATTAAATATCAGGTAGTTGCCAGGGTCCTGATATCGGGCAACCAGCATTTTATTCACGTTGTCAAACCCCGCATCCGTATGCATGTCTGCCTCAATGGAAACGTGCTCACCGCCAAAGGTCTCTACGTATGCAACATTCTCATAGCGATTATTGACCAACTGACCGACGCCGTGGTAGTAAAAGTTCTCCACTTGCCAAATGCCTTGGTCGCTCGCCCAGCCCTGAGCTTTGCCGTCGTTGAAGTCCTCGAAGTAGCTCAACTGGCAGAAGCTCAGGGCCGACATGCCGAGCAATGTCCCGATCAAGATCCTCTTCATTATGAGAGGATACCGCCGGCCGCAAAAATTTAACCGTGGAAACCTGGAACCCCATCGCCCCGACCGTCTATCCTATTAACAGCGAATGAGTACCGGTTCGGGAACGCTCGGCAAATACCAAATCATCCGCGAGATCGCACGCAGCAACGACATAGTCTACGAAGCGTACGACCCCGCGATGAACCGTCGCGTCGCTTTGAAGGAGCTCAACATGCCGTCCGGCATTGGTGCCAAGCAGATCAAGGAGCGCCGGGCTCGCTTCAGCCGTGAGGCGAAGGCTGCCGGATCGCTCTCACATCCCAACATCGTGACGATCTTCGAGGTGGGCGAGGACAACGGAAGGCCGTACATCGCCATGGAGTATCTCGAGGGCAACAACCTTCGTCAGCGGCTCGATGTCGAGGGGAAGCTGGACACGACGGACGCGGTGGACATCGCGATTCAAGTCCTGACCGGTCTCCAGTACGCCCATGACCATGGCGTGATCCACCGCGACGTTAAGCCGGAGAACATCCAACTGCTGCCCGACGGCAGGGTGAAATTGACGGACTTCGGGATCGCCCGCCTGACTTTCGAGCCGACTCTGACGATCGACGGCCAGATTTTCGGTACGCCGAGCTACATGAGTCCGGAGCAGGTCGTTGGCAAGGAGATCGACGCTCGAACCGACGTGTTCAGCACGGGCATCATTCTCTACGAGGCGCTGACAGGTGCAAAGCCGTTTACGGGTGACAACGTCGTTTCGATTTCACACGCGATTACGCACGCGCAGCCACCAGATCCGCAAGGCGTGGCGTATGGCGTCGTACAGATTCTGCGAAAATCACTGGACAAGCAGCCTGCGAATCGGTATCACTCTGCCAAGGAAATGGCTGCCGCCCTGAAGGCGGAGATGACCCAGCCGGAGCCTCCTCAAATAACTCAGCAGCCGAGCGTCTATCAGCCTAGCCCCTACGGACCACCTCCGATGGGAGGACAGTACGCTCCGCCC
The DNA here is from genome assembly GCA_025922995.1 of Fimbriimonadales bacterium. Classification (GTDB taxonomy): domain Bacteria; phylum Armatimonadota; class Fimbriimonadia; order Fimbriimonadales; family ATM1; genus JACDEQ01. The sequence continues at coordinate 14,589 of JAICGT010000002.1, read as the reverse complement.
CCGCTGCCTTCCCATCAGCCCGTTGCGACCGGATCGCCTTACGGCCAGCCGTACGGAGGTGGCCAGCCGCCCGCCCAATATCAGCAAGTGATGCTGCCGCCGTTTCCGCCCGGTTGGGCAGCGCCGCCCCCGCCAAAGCCTTTGTTGCCGGCGGCGGTCTCCACTTTTATCTGGCGTACGTTTTGGGTGATTGTCATCGGCGGAGCTTTCGCCGCTCTCGCATTCGTGGGGGTTGCGCAGCTTAGCGAGATGACGCTTGCGAAGGAGAGGGCGAAAGAGGCGATGATCGCCACGCAGGCCCTAGTGGATCGCGCGGTGGGACTGCGGAATGAGGCCCTGGGCCTGTTCGATCCTTATCGGAGATTCGAGATCCTCGGCCAAGCCCTAGACTCGTTCGAACAGGCGGGGGAAACGGCACCGACGCACGAGAATGCCGCAGTTGTCGCGATCGAGGCTTCGCGGACTGCCATGATGATGGCCCGAGAAGCCGCCAACTTGGGTGATCCGCGCACAGCCGATTACTATTCGCAAGTTGCGATTCAACATGCGGATGCCTCCGGCGATTCGGAGGCAATGCAAAGAGCAAGGCAATTTCGCTCGGAACTGTTCGGCGGTTAAAATGGCTGTGATTTGAAAGATGTAACGATCATAGGCGCCGGACCCGTCGGTCTGTTCGGCGCCTTTTATGCGGGGCTGCGCGGCATGAGCGTTTGCGTCGTGGATTCGCTTGCTGAGCCCGGGGGGCAGTTGGCAGCGCTTTATCCCGAGAAAATGGTTTACGACATGCCGGGGTTTCCGGAGGTCGTTGCCTCGGACCTAGCGAGGGAACTGTTTCGCCAAGCCTCGCGCTTCACGCCTGAATTTCTGCTCGGCCGACGATGCGAGACCCTGACACGCGTCGACGATCACTGGGTCGTGCGTGCCGGCGACGCCGACATAGCAACGAAAACCGTGATTATTTGCGCTGGTGTAGGCGCGTTTTCGCCGACAAAGATGGACGTCGAGCGCGAGGAATATTTCGAAGGACGTGGATTGACCTACGGTGTTCGAGATAAGGAAGCGCTGCGAGGCAAGCGCGTCGCAATTGTCGGCGGAGGAGACAGCGCGCTTGACTGGGCGTTGGGGCTGGAGTTGATCGCATCTGAAGTTTTTCTAATTCATAGACGTGACGGATTTCGAGCGCATGAGGACAGCGTCCGAAGATTGGTTGCCAGCACCGTTCAGCAGCGTCTTTGGGAGGTGGTCGTTGGCTTAGAAGGCGAAGAATGTCTGACGAGTGTCGTTACTGAACACAAACTGACCGGTGAGCGGTGTCGCCTGGAAATCGACGCGCTCGTCGTCAATATCGGCTTTAAAACGAATCTCGGCCCGTTAAAGGCGTGGGGATTGAGCATCGAGAAAAACAAAATTGTTGTCGATACTCAGATGCGCACAAACTTGGATGGCGTGTTCTCGGCAGGCGATGTTTGCACCCATGACGCCAAGTTGGATTTAATTGCGACCGGCGTCGGCGAAGTCTGCACTGCGGTTAATTTCGCGAAAGTGTTGGTAGACCCTGATTCAAAGGTCTTCCCCGGGCACAGCAGCGACATGACTCTGCCTGAACTGCAATGAAAGTCGCCATAATCGGAGCCGGCGCAGTGGGCAGCGCCGCCGCCAGGTTTCTTGCAAAATCGGGCAACCAAGTCGTTGTATTCGAGCAGTTCGAGCGTGGGCATGCGAAAGGATCATCGCATGGAAGTTCGCGAATAATCCGAAAGGCGTACGTGGACCGCTTTTATTCTGAACTCATGGATGACGTCTTTCCGCTGTGGCGAGACCTTGAGCAACAGTGCAATGAAAAGCTTTATGTCGAGACCGGCATACTCGTATTCGGACAGCCCGATTCGAGGTACCTCCATTCGACGCGGGATACCTTGCTGCAGCAGCGTGCCGCATACGATAATTTAGGTCACATCGACGTGGCACGACGATTTGGCGGATTTCACATCGACCCCGATGAAGAGGCGATTTTTCAGCAGGATGCGGGTTTCTTGCGTGCCGATCGGTGCATCGAAGCCAATCTGAACATCGCAAGCGCTGCAGGCGCAGAGTTGCGATTCAACACTCGCGCGGTTCTATCTGATGACGGCAGTATTAACGGCGATAAATACGACGCCATGGCGATTTGCGCTGGGCCCTGGACGGCTTCTGTGACAGGCATAGAGGACCTCATTCCTCGGTTGCAGACGTTTGCCTATTTCGATGCGCCGATGGAGCGCGACATTCCAGTTTGGATCGACGGCAGTGAGAATCATTTTTACGGATTCCCGGACTATGGGGCAGGTTTTAAAGTGGGCAGGCACCTTTATGGGCCGGTGATCGACCCCGACGAGGACCGCTTATCCGACGACGAAGCTTTGAGCCAAATCGCCGCTGAAGCGCGGCGACGACTTGGGGCCGACGTCACGCTGGAGAGCGTGCAATGCGTTTACACAGTTGCGCCGAACGAGGACTTCCGCATCGGGGCGCTGCCTGCTGACATCCCGGCATTTTGGGCGAGCCCATGCAGTGGGCACGGGTTCAAATTCTCGATCTGGTTCGGCAAGCTGATGTGCGACCTTATCGAAGGAACCGAATCGATCGAAGATTGGCCGCGGTTTCTGGCTACTGGCAGTAAATGATCTGCTGCAGGGTCTTTTCGTGAGCGGGATCGACCAGTAGGATCGCCCTAAACTCCGCGCACGCCGTGTCGAAGTCGCCCAGCATCATAGCTGTCATCGCGAAGTCATAGCGAATGTCGACATTGCCGGGCGCCTCGGCGGAGAGAATCTTGAGCGCTTCGAGGCTTGCATCGAAGTCGCCCTCGAAGCCTTGAATCAGCGCAATCTGCCAGCGCGCTTTCAGGTGACCGGGATCAGCCGCTAATACACGCTCGAACGCGTCCCGCGCGGAGGCGTAATTGCCCTCGCAACGATAAGTGAATCCCTGTTGGTAAATTTCCTCAGGGTTCATGACGTCGAGATTCTCTGCCATGCTGTGTGCCTGCCCAAGCGTGTAAACGATACCCTACGATTCGGCGGTACCGGGCTTTAACTTAGGCGTTGGGAAGCCTTCTTTCCGTTCGGCCTGTTCTTCGGGCGTCGGGTCGACTGTGGTAGCGGCCGGAGCTTCTTTGGCGGTCTTGCCCATGATCTTCAAGAACTCCTCGCGCTCGATGGTCTCGCTCTCCAGAAGGGCCTTCACGACGCGGTCCAGCTTGTCGCGGTGGTTCTGCAAGATGTCTTGCGCTCGCGTGTGGCAGGTGTCGACGATCTCACGCACCTCGTCGTCGATCTGGCGCGCAATGTCCTCGCTGTAGTCGCGCTCGTCCATGTAGTCACGCCCCAAGAACGGGTTGTGGCTGCGACGGCCCAGGGCAAGCGTGCCCAGCTTGTCACTCATGCCGTATTGACACACCATCGCACGAGCGATGCGCGACACGCGCTCGAGGTCGTTGCTCGCGCCGGTGGTCACTTCGCAGTAGACCAACTCCTCGGCGACGCGACCCGCGAGCAGCGCCGTGATATCGTCCATCAACTCCTGCTTGCTCACCAGATACTTGTCGCTATCGGGCAATTGCCACGTGCTTCCCAGCGACATGCCCCTCGGCAAAATTGTGACCTTGTGCACAGGGTCGGCGTGCTCGAGCAACTCGCCGACGACGGCGTGCCCGGCTTCGTGATAGGCGATCGTTTCGCGCTCCTGAGGGTCCATCACGCGGCTCTTGCGCTGCGGCCCTGCGATAACGCGGTCGAGAGCCTCTTCGAGGCTGTTCATATCGATCTTGGTCTGGTCGCGGCGAGCGGCGAGCAGCGCGCCCTCGTTGAGGGTGTTCGCGAGGTCCGCGCCGGTGAAGCCGACAGTTCGCTTGGCGATCGTCGCCAGGTTCACCGTATCATCGAACGGCTTGCCTTTGGCGTGGATCTTCAAAATCTCCTCGCGGCCCTTCGCGTCCGGGGCGTCGACGACGATCTGACGGTCGAACCTGCCAGGGCGAAGGAGCGCCGGATCGAGGACGTCGGGCCTGTTGGTGGCGGCGATCATGATCACGCCGGTGTTCGGGTCGAAGCCGTCCATTTCGACGAGCAGTTGGTTGAGCGTCTGCTCGCGCTCGTCGTGGCCGCCGCCGAGGCCGGCGCCGCGCTGGCGTCCGACGGCGTCGATCTCATCGACGAAGATGAGGCTCGGGCGATGGGCTTTGGCGGTCTCAAAAAGGTCTCGCACGCGGGCAGCTCCAACACCTACGAACATTTCGACAAAATCCGAGCCGCTGATGTGGAAGAACGGAACACCGGCCTCGCCGGCAACCGCGCGCGCCAGGTGGGTCTTGCCGCATCCGGGGGGGCCGGTGAGCAAAACACCCTTCGGGATTTTCGCGCCGAGCGCGACGTATTTCTTTGTGCTCTTCAGAAAGTCGACGATTTCCTCGAGTTCGGCTCGCGCCTCGTCAATTCCGGCAACGTCCTCGAACGTGACCTTCGGAACGCTCTCGTTTACCCGCCTTGCCTTGCTGCGGCCGAAGCTGAGCGCCTGGTTGCCGTTGGCCTGTGACGACCGAATGTAGAAGAACCAGATCGCGAGGATGATTCCGACCGGTACCAGGAATGTGATGAGAAGGCCCAGCATGCCGTCGCTAATGAGGGGATCTTTGAATTCCCAGCGCTTCGGCAGGTGGGTGTCGAGGAAGCCGGCTAGTTCTGCGCCACCAGGCGTCTCTTTGTGGAAGACGTTAACGGTAGCTTCGCTTTTGTCCGCATACTCGGCGGTTATCTTGTCCCGCTGCCACTCTACGTTTTGAACAAGACCGCCTTCGACGTCTTTCTTAAACTGGGAGATGCTCACGTCTTTCGGCGGAGTCGACAGGATGCCGCCGCCGCGGAGCGTGCTCATAAAGTAAATCAGCCCGACGAGCAGGAGAACGGTAATAAAGAGGGTGCGAATACGGCTATTCAAATAGTTTTTTTACCTTGGGGTTTCAATACCCCGTGTCTGTCCTACGTGTAGGCTTCGCTCGGGGTTTCTTATACACGCAAATCGTGCATGGGAGAAGACAGATTATACCGCCGGGGAGTTCCCCGCGGTGGGTTCGATGGGCCCAAGCCGAAGAGCGATCGACCGGTCGGTCGACTTGCTCACGCAGCACCGGACGTCCGTGCCGACAAGCGGCGCCCACACCGGGCCGACCATGTCGCAGACGATTGGCAAGCGTTCCCGAACCGCCTGTCCGACTCCGGCACGCGAGAGCCGATCAGCCAGGCTCCGCTCCGTTCCTCGGCCTGGGGGGTTGATCCGGTCGCCACGCTTCAGGGAACGAGCGTACAAAGCTCCCTTGAGTTTGAATGCGTCGACTTCGCCACTAAGCGCAGCCTCTTCGGCCCGGCCCTCCCACGCCGCGAGGCTCCACCCGAGGTCGTCGGCAATCGTCTCGCCGGGGAGAGTGAGGACCTGGCGAAACGGCTCGGGCTTCTCAAGCACGGTCACTGCCCACTTGTCGCCGGCCGTTGTTACTGCAATGGATCCGCCCTCTGCGGTGAATGAAGCCTTTTCTCCGCGGTGGATTGCCTCCGCAAGCGACTGCGTCGCGGCGTAGTCGAGCGTTCCGCCGTACATCGACGCCGCGATTCGGACACAACGGCGGACCAGCGGAATCGGCAGGTCGGCCAGCGAACGCCACTCGGTTGCGATTCGATTCTGAATGAATGCCAACGGCCCGGTTTTCTGCATCTCGTTGGCTGCAAGATGGGCACCGGCGAGGGTTTCCAGCAGCGCGTACTCTTCAGCTAAGATTCCGGCAGTCGTCGATGCGTGAGCTACCGCCTCGGAGTTGACCCTCTCTAGAATGGGCACGACTTTTCTTCTTACCAAATTCCGTGCGAAAGATTCATCTTCATTACATGAATCTTGTAAATATCCGAGGTCGTTTTCTTGGCAATACGCCTCTGTCTCCGATCGCTGCAGAAACAAAATGGGGCGGATGATATTGTCCCGTCTGGTCGGAATTCCTGCTAAACCTTTCATGCCCGCTCCACGCGCGAGGCAGATGAGCATCGACTCCAGGTTGTCGTTCATCGTGTGCCCAGTAGCGATCTTGTCGTAGCCGTTTGCCGCAACCATTTGCAGGAACTCGTACCGCAGCTTCCGGCCAGCTTCTTCGAGGCCGATCTTATGCAGCTTCGCGACCGCCGGCACGTCTGCCTTGCCCACATAAAAGGCTACTTCGAGGCTCTCGCAAAGTCGTCGGCAATGCTCGACGTCGGCGTCGCCTTCGGGCCTCTGCGAATGGTGCAGGTGCGCCGCCGCGACTTCGTAGTCGGTTTGCGATAAGAGATGCAGCAGGCAGGTGCTGTCTGCGCCGCCCGAAAGCGCAACGAGCACACGGTCGCCCGGTTCAAGCAACGCATGCTTCTTTGCAAAAGAGAGGAGGGCTTGTGTCACGGGGAAAAATGGGGCGGCGAAGGGGACTTGAACCCCCGACCTCCTGAGCCACAGTCAGGCGCTCTAACCACTGAGCTACCACCGCCGCGAGGGCGTGAGTTTACCCTCGCAAGGTGTAATCTATCGCCATGCGCAGCATCGACCAAATCAGGGAGGCAATCGATTCGATAGATCGTCGCCTGGTCGACTTATTGAACGAGCGTGCGTCGCTTGCGCAAGAGATAGGGAACATTAAAGGCAAGGACGGCAAGCCGTTTTTCACGCCGGAGCGCGAGCGCGAAATCTACGAGGAACTAGCCCGCAACAATCCCGGGCCGTTGGATAAGTCTCAACTAACCGGGATTTTTCGCGAGATCATCAGTGCGGCGCGCGCGGCAGAAAAAGCGCTGAAAGTGGGGTTCTGGGGCCCAGCGGGCACTTTCAGTTACATGGCCGCCGTACAGGCGTTCGGCACAAGTTCGCACTTGGAACCTCGCGACTCGATCGCCGAAGTGTTCGAAGCAGTCGAGCGTGGGCATGCCGACTATGGCGTCGTCCCGGTTGAGAACGCGGTCGCCGGCGTCGTGCCTGAGACACTGGACATGTTTCCCATGACCAACGTAAAGATCTGTGCGGAGTTGTATGTTCCCATTCAGCACCACTTGGTTAGCATTGCGTCGGACCTTGATTCGGTCAAGCGCGTGTTTACCGGTCCGCAACCGGCGGCGCAATGCCGCCGATGGCTGCGCGAGCACCTCCCTGGCACAGAGATTATCGATCTAACGCCTACCGCGAAGGCAGCCGAGAGGGCGCTCGGCGACCCAAGCTCCGCCGCAATCGCCAACCGCGTTGCCGCTGAACTTGTCGACATTCCGATTCTGGTCGAATCGATCCACGACAATCCGCACAACTCGACCAGATTCCTTATCATCGGCGCCAACGAGCCGGCGAGAACGGGCCGAGACAAAACGAGCCTCATGTTCAATCTGCGCAACGAGCCTGGAGAGCTCTACCGAGCGCTCGGCGCGCTCTATGAAAACGGAGTCAACCTCTCGATGATCGAATCACGGCCCGCTCCCAGGGTAACGTTCGAGTATATGTTCTTTTGCGATTGTGCGGGACACAGGCAAGACAAGAACTTGGCAGAAGCGATTCAGCAACTCCAAGGGCTTGCCCTCAAGACCACAGTTTTGGGCAGTTATCCGATCGCGAAGACAATCTAAAGGAGACTCTAATTCAAATGATTAACACCTTAGCCCTCGCTGTTGCCATGGCAATTTCGGCTGCCCCGCAGCATGCGCACACGCAACGATCGATGGAGATGACCGTCGTGTCGAAATACACTTTTGCTGTGACGATTGAAACGATCAAACGCGCCGCCATTGAGGAAAAATACGGCGTTCAGGGCGTTCACGAACTGTCGAAGATACTTACGGAAAAAGGTTTCCCACGCAAGAACATGACGATTGTCGAAGTTTGCCATCCGAAGCACGCGAACGACGCGCTGAACAACGATGTGTTAGCGGGTCTCATGATGCCGTGTCCGATCATGATTTGGGAAGAAGACGGAAAGATTTTGGTTTCGACCATCGACACGCGAGCCATGGCCCGCATGTATCGCGGGGATCAGATGATGGCGATCGGAGAGACCGTTTACAATTCGCTTAGGAAAATCTTATCGTCTGTAGAAAAGTAGCCGGAACCCATACTGCCATAGAGGCCGGATCGCGATTGTCCCAAAAAGCGTAGGGGATTGCCTCGACGTCATCGGACTTCAGCACAACTGCGCCCAGTTCGAAATTGAAGGAGGTCTCGAAGCTCTTGCTCAGTGGTTCTTTCAGGGTCGGCTCGAAACAGTAAATCATCGGTCCACGCGCAATGGCAACCAGCCCGCGATTTGCGGCCACCATCGGGTGCGGGTCAATCCTGCGGATCGGCATATCGAAATTAATCGCAACCTTTTTCTTCCCGTCCCACTCTTCTTGGAGCTCAACGTAGCCAGAATTTTGCGTGGCGTCTACCACGGTGCCATCCACCGTCAGGCTGAAATTGTCGCACCACGCAGGTATTCGTAGGAAGATCGTAAAGGTCCCGCCTTCGGGAGTTATCTCGACGCTGCCGCTCCAAGGATAATCCGTTACGACCTTCGCGCTCATCAGACGGCCGTCGGTGTTCGCTTCGACCGAACCGCCAATAAAGAGATTAATCCAGAGGGAGTTTTCATCGACAGCGTAAGCGTAGCCGCCGAGCATCGATAGCAGCCGAGAAATGTTTGGCGGACAGCACGCGCATTCGAACCACTCCGTGCGGTGATGGTCTCCTTTCGAAGCCAGAGGGTTTTCGTAGAAGAATTTCGTACCGTCGAGCGAGATTCCGGAAAGCACGCCATTGTAAAGCGCGGTTTCCATCACATCGACATATTTGGCATCGCGATAAAGCAACGCCATGCGGTGATTCCAGAACACCATCGCAATCGAAGCGCATGTCTCCTGGTATGCCGTCTCGTTTGGCAAATCGAAGTCTGTTGTAAAGCCCTCATTTTTTGCCCAGCTTCCGACACCGCCCGTGACATAAGTTCGCCTTTCGACGAGGTTTTGCCAAACGCGACGCTGCATGAGCTCCAATTGCTCGTCCCCGGTCTCCGCTACGATATCGGTAACCGCGCACATCAGATACAGCGCCCTAACTGCATGTCCCTCAAGCGCATCTAGCTTTGCGAGCGGCAAACGGTCCTGCCAGTACTCCCCGTTGTAATCTTGAGTATCGTGCTCTTCGGCAAAATAATGGCTGCCCCTTGCATCGATAAAATGCCGCGCTAAGTCAAAGTACTTCCGGTCACCGGTTACTCGATACAACTGAATAAGTGCTAGCTCTAACTCAGGATGACCCGGATAGCCCGGGAGCTTATCCGGCCCGAACCTTTCGCAAATATGATCTGCAAAGCGCATTGAGACATCGAGCAGCCGCGAATTCCCCGAAGCGATAAAATCAGTTACGCCTGCCTCGATAAGGTGACCGGCGCAGTACATCTCATGGCAATCGCGCAAATTGCTCCACCTCTCTGTAGGTTTAGTTAGCTGAAAGAAGGTGTCGACGTATCCGTCATCCATTTGCGCGGCTTCAATGAGTTCCACCCATTGATCGAACTCGGTGAAGTCACGTAGCGCAGCCGCACTTTGCAGCAGCTTGTAAACATCCGAATCCTGATAGACAAGGCCCTGAAACCCGCCTTCTAACCTCTGCGACGCACGCTTAAAGTTCTCCTCGTATCCCTTGTCGCGCAGCATGGAAAAGCCGTGAGGAACCGCTCTTCGGCGATTTGTTTCGCACCGCGGAGACCAGAAGGCGTCGTCGATAATGACTTCAGTCCAGGGCACGGGCCTCATCGGCGATACGTCTCGGCGTCCATCTCACGAATTTCTACCGTAATCGAAATCTCGTCATGGCTGACCTTCTCCGCAAACTCCGCGACAATGATTTCGCGCATTGCATCGGCGATTTGCGATCTGAGTTCAGCGCTGCGCCCTTTCATCAGCGCGACCTCTACGTGAGCGAACGCCGGACGCCCGTCGGCGTTCATTGCAAAGTGCTCCCTAACATTTAGATAAGCCTTTACCGCCTTGCTCTCGATCGAGTCGAACTCAGCGAGCCTTGCAGCCAAGTCCGCGAGCAGCGGCTTTATTCTTCCGGGCCGCGCGGCGTTCGCCGAGACATCAACCTTGATATGGGGCATGCGGAGACGATAGCATGAAAAAAGAGCGGAGGAATTGTTCCTCCGCTCTTATTAGTCGGCACGCGGAAGCTAGTAGCCGCCTGAGCCGGAGCCGTCTCCGCCACCCGAGCCGGAGTTACCGCCGCCAGTGTTGGGCGTCGTTGCCGGGGGCGCCTCGTTGATAATCGTCGTATTGCCGGGGGCAGGCGGACTGATGATCGTTGTGTCGTTGTCCGGCAACGGGTTAGCCGGCGGGTTGACGATCGTCGTTGAGCTAGGCTCCGTGTTCGGCGTCGCAAAAAACATGAAATATGCGATCATGAGCGCCGCCACGACCACGAGCAAGGTGACGACAATCGCCGTTGTTGAATATGCTCTTGCTTCTTCGCCACTAGTCATTTGTTCTTCTCCTAAGTCGGTAGATGTCACGCCGAGCCGGCGCGCTAGGGTTACTCTACGTCGCGATCAGGGGACGTGTTACAAAAATCACGTAGCGTAGATCGCGTAGACGTCCCACTCGGGCTCGCAGGCCCTGCGAATCCAGCAGAGCTGGCCGACATGGTAGGCGTCGTGGACGATGATGTAGTCGGTAAGCAGCTCGGATGCGCTGTCAGAAGCCAGGCATGCATCGACCGCCTGTGCGCGCAAGCGGTCGAAGTCATCGAGCGAACCGTCGCCCAGGTACTGGTTCCATCGAGGTTCGCCGCCCTTAGCCTTCTCGGCAACGTACTGGTACACGTCGCACAGGTGCGCCATCGTCTCACGAGCAGTGATGCCGTTGGCAGCCAAGCGGGCGGACCAGGTGGCCTCCTCCATGCCGTGCACGCAGGCGCGAACCTGATTGCCGACATAGTCGCTCTGATGCCGCAGGATCGATTCCATCTACTTCTTCAGGTTTCCCGGCACACCGTTCGGGAACACTTCCTTGATCGCCCTGTTGATTTCTTCGATGCGATTCTCCGGGTTTGGATGCGTCTTAAAGAACTCGGGACCGCCTGCGCCGCCCGATTCGGCGAGAATCTTCATCACGTCGATCATCGAGCGAGGGTCGTAGCCGGCTTGCGCCATAAACTTCACTCCAATCTTGTCGGACTCCAGTTCGTCGCCTCTGCCGTACTTTAGCGTGATCAGCTGGCTGATCAGCGCGGCTACGGCAGCGTTGCTGCGACTGCTTGGGTTGTCCGGGTCATAAGTCGCCAAGACCGCCGCACCCGTCAGGCCCTGGGTGAGTTGTTGCTGCGCGATGCGCTCCGCGCTGTGACGAAGCACGACGTGCCCGATCTCGTGTCCAAGCACACCCGCCAACTGCCCCTCCGTGGTCATCTTGGAAAGCAAAGCGCGCGTGATGTAAATCTGCCCGCCGGGCAGGGCGAAAGCGTTGATCGTCTGCGCGTCTGCGAGCGCGTGAAAGTCGAAGTGCCCCACGTACGGGCTCTTTCGAGCGTCGCTCTTCTCGACGATTGCCGACCCGACGCGCTCGACGAGTTGCTCGAGACGCTGATCTCGGTCCTCGCCGCCGAACTGCTGCTCCATCTCCGGGGCAGCCTGAAGGCCGAGCGCGATCTCCTGTTCAGCAGAGAGAGCTACGCGCTGCTTCTCCCCCGTGACGGGGTTGACCTGCGACTGGCTTAGGTAGGTGATCACCGAGATCGCCGCTACGACCAAGGCGATCAGGAGGCGTCCTCCGCCTAAATTGCAGCCTCTTCGGGAGCCAGAACCTTGATTTTGCTCGTACATTTCGTCGCCTCTTGTTAGAAACCGCTCCGACAGGATATATTATAGGTGGCAAAGTGCGGGCGGTTTCACGGTTTCTACGCCGTCGAAAGTACTCAAACTTGCAGTGCGCCGTCGTACGCGGCGTATTTTGAACGTAGTAGTTGAATGGGTGAGGAACCCACAGAGGGATGAAGATGAACAAATTACTTTGCACTCTTTCCGTAGCGGGAACGTTACTTTGCATGGGCGCGCTCGCTCAAGGGCAGGATTTCCAGGGACAACTTGATGCCGCAGTCCGCCTTTATCAGGACGGCAACGTCTCGGGTTCGGCCTCGGCTTTCGAGGCGCTGAGACAGACCGCTCCCGAGAACCCGGATGTCAACAGTTGGCTAGGCTTCCTGTACCTGAAGCTGGACAGGAACAATGAGGCCGTCGCGCCCCTCGAGAAAGCCGTCGGGCTGATGCCCAGCGGGCTCGACGTACTCAACAACCTTGGAAGCGCTTACATGGCGACCGGGCAATACGACCGAGCCGACGATACCTTCCGACGGGCGCTTGCCGTTAAGCCGGACTTCTTCGATGCGCATTACAACATGGGCAACGTCGCGCAGAAGCGCGGCGACCATGACGCTGCGATCGATATCTATCGCAAGGCGCTTGCGATCAACGACAACGATCCTTTCGTGCACAACAACCTCGGCGTGTCGCTGACGGCCAAGGGCATGGACGCCGACGCAGCCAGGCATTTTGTCCGTGCCGCAGAGCTTCGGCCCGAGCGCGCTCTGTTCCATCAGAACGCAGGGCTGGCGTTGTTGCGATCCGGCAACGCCGCAGGTGCGATTCCGCATCTGGAGGCAGCCGACCGGATGGATTCGAATGCCGACGTAGTTGTGGCGCTGGCACAGGCATATTCCGACACGGGCCAGACCGAGAAGGCCATGGCGGCGTTGCAGCGAGCCGGTTCTGCCGGGTTGTCGAACGCAGGGATCTTCTACAACGAAGGCGTCATGCACGCGAACGCGGGCCATTGGGCTGAAGCTGTCGAAGCCAACCGCAAGGCTCTCGCACTCAATGAGAATAACATCGACGCTCGCAACAACCTGGGCATCGCGCTCTACAACAGCGGACAATTCGGTGAAGCAGCCGACCAGTTCAGCCGAGTCGTTTCGGCCTGGACGGACACGGGCGGAGACCGCCTTCAGCAGGCACGCGTCAATCTCGCGGCCGCTCGAGCACGGTCCGGTCAGGTCAGCGCCGCGATCCCGGTGTGGAAGTCGATCCTTCACGCCGACTCGAAGCGGATCGATATCCGCATGAACCTCGCCAACGCTCTGTATCGAGCCGGCGATGTCGATGGCGAGGGATTCCACTACCGCACGGCGATCAAGCAGGATGCGAACAACTCCGATGCCCTCATGGGCCTCGGCATGCTCGACTACCGCAAGAACCTCTTGCTCCAAGCGGAGAACCACTTCCGCATGTCGGTTCGCGCGAACCGTTCGAACGTTGTCGCCTGGAACAACCTGGGACTGACGCTCGAGCGCATGAATCGCAAGAAGGAAGCCCGCTACATGATGCAGCAGGCTCTCGCTCTCGATCCGAACTACGCGGAAGCTAAGAAGAACCTGGACAGGCTGAACGCTATTCCCGGCGTCGGCCGCTAGCGTGCCTCGAATCCATTTCCTCGTCAACCTCTCAAGGGAAGACGCGGTTCAGGCGGCTCTGTCAACCGAACAATGGTTGGCAGAGTCGTCGGTCGATGTAGCGTTCGACCCTGAGTCGGGCGCGCTCCTTGGCCGCAGGCATGTGGCGTATCCGGAGTTTTCCGACTGCGACCTCGTTGTTTCCTTCGGAGGTGACGGCACTCTTATTCAGGCTGCATCGTTCTGCAGCGAACGGCGAACGCCGATCCTCGGGGTTTTCTTCGGCCGGTTCGGCTTCGTGACCCAATGCGCCCCGAACGACGTTCGGCAGAACATACGGCAGTTCCTAGACGGCGAGAGCGACTTCGAGGAGCGCATGATGTTGAAGGGCGAACTCGTGCGCCACGGCAAGGTCGTCGCCACGTTGCATGCCCTGAACGAAGTCGCCGTACAACGCCACATGGCAGCCAGGCTGCTGTTCCTGACCCTGCGCGTGGACTGGCAGGAGATCACGATGTATCCGGCCGACGGGGTTCTCGTCGCGACGTCGACGGGATCCACCGCTTACAGTTTGAGCGCCGGGGGGCCGGTGGTCGACCCGCGCGTGCAGGCGATGATCCTCACGCCCGTCGCCCCTCACACGCTTGCGGCACGCCCTCTCGTGCTGTCTCCGGAGAGCCGTATCGACTTCACCGTACAGATCCAAGGCGACGCGATGCTGTCGGCCGATGGACAGTGGCGGCTGAACATGCTTACGGGCGATGAGGTGGTAATCACGCGCTCGGAGCGGGTAACGCGGCTTGTGCAGGTGGATCGCAGCGACTTCCTGGTAAAGCTGCGCGAGCGGCTGCTATGGGGCGCGCGGAGCTGACCGCTTCCGTTCGGGTATTCACTTTCATCTCATCTTTTTTGTATTTGTTTACTCTCATTTTTTTGTACATTCATCTCGCTCACGTAAGTAATGCTCGCACGAAATCTGCAGATTTACTCGGGGGAGATACCGGGTTTTTGTCAGTTTTCGGATGCTCAATGTGAATATCGGGCGGCTCTGGGTTTGTGGTAGGTTCGCATCGGTTTTTCGCT
>JAICGT010000001.1 GCA_025922995.1 Fimbriimonadales bacterium | reverse complement strand
GAATTCACGGACTCGATCCGCAGCGAGCCTGAAGCATCGGCGTCTTGGGGCTGTTCTGGCATGGAAACGGGCGAGTTCCATTCTACTCAGGTGGGAAACGATGGCCGTGCCGTCTGCGCGTCGGAAGGGGTAAACGAAATCTTGCTATCCCTTGCGGTCGCTCTAAATGTTAGAATATTGCAGGAACGACTTTTATGGATGCCCAGTGCAACATCGCCGATCCCATCGAATCCAAGGCTTATGTCGATCGCGCCCTGCTTCGGCTTCGAGAATCCGGTCTCAGGATCACCGAGCCTCGGAAGCAGGTGGTTTACGTCCTCGCCGCCACGCGCCGGCCACTCGGCGCCTATGGAATCCGTGAGCGCGTGATCGAGTCGGGAGGGAAGATCGACGTCGTTTCGGTCTACCGAATTCTCACAACGCTCGCCGAAATGGGTCTCGCTCACCACGTCGGCTTGATGGAAGGCTACATCGCCTGCACGACCGGGCACGCCCACGAGCACGAAACCCAGCACTTGATTTGCAGCGCATGCGGGTGCGTGGAAGAGATCGAGATCCCTAGCGCGGCGATCGACGCTATCGACGCAGCCGGCGGTGGCGGCGGCTTCAACAGAACCCGAGCCCATATCGAAGTTCTCGGCGTTTGCTCCCACTGCAAGCGTTCGGATCCCTGAAAAAGATGTCCTTAACGCAGGAATCTTGCAATAACTGCGAAATTTGTGTATCATCTATTTCAACTTCATTGCAATAGGAAACCAATTGAGATGCCCTTGAACCTACCGATTCACCTTGCCGGAGCCGCCGCCGCCCTCGTCGGGCCAGTGATGCAGGACCCGGTTCCGCCTACTCCCGAGCCCGAACCTGTCGCGCAAGATCGCCCCGTGTCAAACATTCAAATGTCGATCGTGTTCGACACTCGCGCCGTACTAGCGCACCCCGACCGGGACGAGAGGCACGTGAGGGTCAACGAGATCGAGCTCGGCTTTGCCTCTGAGGTGGACCCTTTTTGGACCGCAGAAGCGTACATCGCGCTGCACCGCCATCACGCTCATGAAAAGGATGGGAAAGGCGAGGAGGAAGAGTATTCCGTCGATATTGAGGAGGCATTCGCGCGGTATGGCGGCTTTGGTCGTGGCCTGGACGGAAAGCTCGGCAAGTTCAAGGCAGCGATTGGCCGCACGAATCGCAACCATCGCGATCAGTACGAGTTTCTCGACCTCCCGCTCGTTCTGGCAGACTTGCTCGGAGAAGAGGGCCTGGCTGCCCCGGGTGCGTCGATTTCGTACCTGCTCCCGACTGATCGATTCAACGAAATCACGTTCGAGATTCTCGATCCGGATGACGGACCCCTGTTTTCCGGCGCGCGACTCGACGATCCACTGTTCGTCGCCCGTTACCGGACATTCTTCGACTTCAACGCCGACACGTCGGCCCAAGTCGGATTTTCTTACGC
This sequence comes from Fimbriimonadales bacterium, assembly GCA_025922995.1. Classification (GTDB taxonomy): domain Bacteria; phylum Armatimonadota; class Fimbriimonadia; order Fimbriimonadales; family ATM1; genus JACDEQ01. The sequence goes on along the minus strand of JAICGT010000001.1, from coordinate 16,160 downwards.
CACGGGACCGACGATGGACGGCGACAGTTCTCACCTTTACGGTGCGGACCTCGCGATGAAGTTTCAGCCGGGCATGCGGGGCGGTTCGTGGATTTTAGAAGCCGAGGCTTATGGAAGCAACTCGGGCATGGCCGGGACGGGTTCGACTTTCGGCGGATTCGCTGCAATTACTTACGAGTTTATGCCTCGTTGGTTCGGCACGGTGAAAGCGGACTACAGCGAATTGCCGGGAACAACGGATATTCATCGCGCGATCGGACTCGGCGTCACGTACAAAGCCACGGAATTCCAGCACTTACGGCTTGAGTGGCAGCGCGTTACTTCCAATTTCGACGATGACCATAATCTTCTTACATTTCAATTTCAATACCTTATCGGTAAGCATCCCGCACACAAGTATTAATGATCATGAAATATCTAAAACATTCTCTCTCTCTGGTATTAGCAACCGCGTTTGCCGTTGCAAGCGCAAAGCTCGTCGTCGTCACGACCACACAGGACCTTGCGTCGATCGCCAAGTCTGTCGGCGGGTCTAACGTCAGCGTTACGGCTCTCGTCTCCGGAGCTAGGGACCCGCACCGACTGGAGGCGAAGCCAAGCTTTATGAGCCTGCTTGCAAAGGCCGACCTTTACGTCGCCGTCGGGCTTGACTTGGAAATCGGCTACGAAGACGCGATACTGAGAGGCAGTCGCAACAGTCGAGTTCAAAAGGGCGCACGAGGGCACGCGCACGCAGGCGATTGGGCTGTGATCCTCGAAAAGCCGACGGGGCCGCTCAACCGAGGGATGGGAGATATTCACCCTTACGGCAACCCGCACGTCTGGCTGGATCCTTATAACGGAAGGCTGATCGCGATCAGGCTAGCCGAAAAAATGGCGGGCCTCGACCCTGGTAACGCGGCGGCGTATCGCGAAAATGCAAAGAACTTCGCGTCCGAGTTGGACAAGCGCATGTTCGGCGCCGGCCTGGTCACTAAATTCGGCGCGGACAATTTGTGGAGTTGGATCCGCAGCAAAGAGTTGCTTTCCACGCTGCAATCCAAAGGCGCAGCTGATCAGTTAGGCGGGTGGGCGGGACAACTGGCGCCGTATGTCGGCGGAAAAATCATCGCTTATCATAAGAGTTGGAGTTATTTCACAAATCGTTTTGGATTGAACGTGATCGAGGAATTGGAGCCGAAGCCGGGCATCGACCCGACTCCGTCGCACCTCGCCAATGTTGTAAACATTGTCAAATCGCAAGGTGTAAAAGTTATCTTGCAAGAGCCTTTCTACTCGACAAGAAATGGTAAGTTCGTGGAGGCAAGAACCGCCGCCAAAGTGGTCGTCGCCCCCGGCAGCGTGGGGCACGTTCCTGCCGCAAAGGACTATTTTTCATTGTTCGACACGATCATTGCGAAATTGAAAGCCGGGCTGGGAGCCTAAGCGTTGGGCGACCTGCAGTTCATGGTGCCCGCAGCCTGGGCATCGCTCATCATGTCGCCCGTACACTGTCTGTTCGGCCTGCACATTGTTCGCAGGGGTGTAATTTTTATCGACCTCGCAGTCGCGCAAGTCGCAGCGCTCGGCGCGGCTATCGCCTTGCTTCAGGGCCACGAGCCGGGATCACCGCCGGCCTACTGGATGTCGCTTGCGTTCGGCCTCTTTGGCGCATTGCTCATCGCTATCACGCGGTTCCGGTTGCGAACCGTTCCACATGAGGCGATTATCGGAATCATTTATGTGATCGGTTCCGCGTTGACTGTGATCGGCCTGACCAAGACACCGCACGGCCTCGAGGAAATGCAGAACATGCTCGTCGGCAATGTCCTTACGGTTTCGATGGAGCACGTCAAGCAGACCGCTTACATTTACGGCGCCATCATTGTCGTCCTTCTGGGCATGTGGACGAGGTTTTCCAAGGCCACGGAGTTCAAGGGCTCGAACCAAGGCGCAGGTGCCGTTGTAGTCGACTTCGTCTTTTATTCGCTGCTCGCTTTCGTAGTCGCCTCTTCCGTGAAATTGGCCGGCGTGTTGCTGGTGTTCACCTGGCTCGTCATGCCGCCCGTTGCGGTACTGCTGTGGATGGATGACCTTAATCCTGCCGCGTTGGTCGCCGTTCCCTTCTCGATTATCGGTTCGTTGCTTGGCCTTTATGTGTCGTTCTCGATGGATTGGCCGACCGGGGCGGCAATGGTGGTCACTTTCGGCGCACTCGTTTCTGTTTGTTACGTTTTGCGCTTGCTTATTCCGTCACGCGATCCAAACGGTCTTGGTGTTGACGAACTCGCGGATACCGGCGACGGATAATTCTCTGCCATACCCCGAAGCCTTGATTCCGCCGAATGGCAAACGTGGATCGGACTTCACGATACCGTTCACAAAAACGGAGCCGGCTTCGATTCTCGGAGCTAGCTCAGCCGCGAGATCGAGGTCTTGCGTCCAAATGCTCGCGCCCAGCCCGTAGCGCGATTTATTGGCGAGGGCAACCGCTTCTTCGATATTCTTGACGACGGAAACGGCTGCGACCGGCCCGAATGTTTCCTCATCGAACACTTCCATGCCTGGAGTTACTTTGCTGATAATCGTGGGCGCGTAGTAATAGCCCGCGCCGTCCTTTTTCTTTCCGCCCGTTAGAATTTCCGCACCACGATCAACGCTCGCGTGAACCATTGCGTCGAGGTCATCTATGAGGTCTTGTCGCGCGAGCGGGCCGATTTCTGTCGACTCGTCCAATGGCTTGCCTACCACCAGAGTCTGCATTTTTGAAACAAACCCTTCAACAAAGGTTTTTGAAGCCTTTCGAGTTACGATGAATCTCTTGGCGGCAATGCAACTCTGCCCGGCATTCTGCGTGCGTGCAAGAACGGCTCCGTCGACGGCGTCGTCGATGTCGGCGTCATCGAGCACAATAAACGGATCGCTCCCACCCAATTCGAGGACGCACTTTTTAAGCGACGATCCGGCCTCGGAGGCTACCATGCGGCCGGCCCTCTCGCTACCTGTTAGCGACACCGCCTTGATTACCGGATGCTTGATGAGGTCATTGACGATAGACGCCCTGATGAGCATCGACTTAAAGGCTCCGTCCGGAAATCCGGCCTCGGAAAATATCCTTTCGATAGCCAGCGAGCATCCGGGGACGTTGCTGGCGTGTTTCAGCACAGCGACGTTGCCAGCCATCAGCGTCGGCGCGGCAAATCGAAACACCTGCCAGAACGGAAAGTTCCACGGCATGACCGCGAGAATCGCGCCGAGTGGCTCATAGGCGACCATGCTACGGCTGCCGTCCGTTTTGATGGTGTCACTCGATAAAAATGTCTCGGCATTATCGGCGAAGTAATCGCACGTTGCCGCACACTTTAGTACTTCTGCTCGCGATTGCTTAATCGGCTTTCCCATTTCCTGTGAAATGAGAGTCGCGTGTGCAGTTTCATCTTTTCGCAACAGAGCCGCGACCCGTTTCATTTTCTTCGAGCGCACGGAATACGAATAAGACGACCAGGTGTCAAAAGCGTCGCCCGCCTGCCGTAACCTAAAGAAAATCTCTTGCGGCTCCAAGATTGGATATTCGGCAAGGATGTTCCCCGTGGATGGATCGGTAGATTTAAGTGTGCTATGTTCGCGTCGTGACGTCATTAACGTTAATAGGATACGCACGTTGCACGCGACAAATCTTCGCCCAAACGGGTTAAATTGCAGGCTACTCCAGCAGTGAGCAAACCGCGAGTTCTACGGCGTCCCCGCTCCGCATCGACCTGCCCTCTTCCAGCAGTCGGGCGGCATCCACGCCGAGCGCATCTTTCATGGCTTCCACCTCGGATTCGTACCTCCCGACCTCGTTCGGCGCCATGGCACAGCCCGACTCGTGCCGAATCCTTTCAGCTGCGCCTGCAAGCTTTGCCGCAGTGCTGAATCGAGACAGCCGATTCAGGAGGGTCGCCGATGTCTCGATGGCATCCGCCATGAGCTCCTTGGCAGCCAAGGCGCTACTAATTCGCAGGCTGCCGACAAGATAGCCCCTCGCAGCGTCGATATTGCCGAGCGCGACCTCGATCTGCCCGAGGTGGTGGAGATCGCGTGACTCCACGAGCTTGGTACCGACCTCACGGTTGACATCGAGCGCGAGCTTGCAGTAATTCCGGGCGGATTCCAGGTCGCCCTGCCACATTTTGAGCAGGCCGAGATTCGAGAGCGCGATCCCCTCGTGCGAGCGTCGCTGCAACGCCCGCTCCTCGGCCAGCGACGCCTGAATATGCTCGTCTGCCTCCTCGTACTTGCCGTTGAGCATCGCGATGATGCCGAGGTTGCCGCGAACAACCGAGATCCCGGCGCGATCGCTTAGCTCCATGCGCAATGCCAACGCTTCCTTCCAAATCTTGCCTGCCTCCTCATAGCGGCCACCTTCACGCATCACGTTGCCGAGCGCGTTCAAGGTCGTCGACAAGCCGCGCTTGTCCGCAAGGTGATGGAACACTTCCCGCGCCTCCTGAAGGAATCCCTCGGCAGCCTGAAGGTCACCCTGAACCCTCGCCAACAAGGCGGCGGAGATCAGGGCCTCGCCGCGCAGAGTGGTCCACGGCTGAGCCTCGACTCGAGCGAGCGCTACGGACAGCGCTCGTCTGCCGCTTGCGAAGTGGCCGTGCATGTACCAGAATCTGCCGAGCGCTCCGACGAGTCGCAGCCCCGGCTCCGCGCCTGCCGGAGACGCGTCGCACCAATCCAAAGCCGCCAGGATGTTCTTATGCTCCATTTCCAGGCGGTCGAGCGCCTCGACCTGGTTCGCCCCCGTAAGCTCGGCGCCCTCGGCGACGGCGAGAAATGCCGCGAGGTGGCGGTCACGGGTTTCCGGGCCCTCGTCGGTTTCGGCAAGCTTTTGCCGCGAATACCAACGCACGGTCTCCAACAGCCGGTACCTCGCCGAAAACTCGTCGTAAAGCACCAACGACTTGTTGACTAATTGTACCAATAGGTCCAGAACGTCTTCCGTGACGATCGTGGCGCCGTCCGCGCATACAGCTTCGGCGGCGTCGAGAGTCCAGCCCCCTGAAAACACGCCGAGGCGTCGCAGCATGGCGCGCTCGGGTTCCGTGAGGAGGTTGTAGCTCCAGTCGATCATCGCGCTCACCGTCTGTTGGCGCGCCAGCGCCGCCTTGCTGCCTCCGGTCAGGATCCGAAAACTTTCGTCGAGGCGTGCGCTCAGCGCTTCGACGGACATCGACGAGGCTCGGGCTGCCGCGAGCTCGATTGCCAACGGGATGCCATCCAGGCGAGCTACGATCCGGGCGATGGACTCTGCGGCTTCGGGGCGCGCGATGAATCCTGAATCCACCTGCTGCGCGCGCTCGACGAAGAGGCGTACCGACTCCGACGCCATGATCGCGCTCTCGTCGTCGCCCGGCGACGGAACCTGCAGAGAAGGCACCTTGATGGTCAACTCTCCGGCGATCCCAAGGGCCTCTCGACTCGTGGCGAGCGCCTTCACGTTTGGGCAAGCCTTCAGCATCGCGTCCACAAGCAGACTGCACTCGTTGACGACGTGCTCGCAGTTGTCGAACACCAGCAGCATGTTCCGGCGCTCAGCGAATTCGATCAGGGTTTCCTGCAGGGCGGTACCCGCCTGTTCGCGCAGGTTGAGAGCGTTCGCGGCGGCTTTGACCACCAGCGAGGGGTCTGTGACCGTGCTAAGGTCGACAAACCAGACTCCGTCCGCGAACGTGTCGAGTACGGTTTTGGCAACCTGCAACGCCAACCGGGTCTTTCCCGACCCGCCCGAGCCCGACAACGTTACGAGCCGCGATCGGTCGAGGCTCTGGATGACTCGGTCGATAAGCTCCTCGCGCCCGACAAAACTGGTGACCTGCTCGGGCAGGTTGTTCGGGAACTCGTTCGAGCTCCGAAGGCCCTGGCCGTCGATCGGGATGCTCGGGTGTCGCAGCTCGAAGAGATGCTCGGCCCGCTCCAGGTCTCGGAGACGCTGCGGGCCGTGGTCGTAGAGCGTCGCGCCTTCGGGAAGTTTCGAGTCGATCAGCGCCTTCGACGCTTCCGACACGAGCGTCTGCCCGCCGTTGGACACCTGCAGCATTCGCGCCGCCCTGCTGAGCGTCAAGCCGAAGAAGTCTCCACCCCTGGCCTCCACGGTGCCGGTGTGAATGGCGCAGCGCACCCGCAAATCGGGCACTTGCCATGCGGCGCTGTGAATCGCCGCCTGCAACTCCAGCGCGGCCTTGACTGCGGAGTCGGGCGCAGAGAACGCGCAGAAAAACCCGTCGCCTACGGTCTTGAACACCGTGCCTCCGTTGACTTCGACGGCTTTCTTGATCAGGGCGTCGTGGCGCGGCAGTGATTTACGCATGCCGTCGCCGTGGGCCTCCCAGAGTTTTGTGGAGCCCTCGATGTCGGTGAACAGCAGAGTTACGATTCGCTGGGCCATGCTCTCCCAGCAGACATTCTACTGAACCATCGCGAGAATCTCACCGGGCTTCGGGTGACGCCCTTCAACCTTCTTCGAAAAGATAACGGCGCCATCCCTGCGCACCTCGAAGATCCCCTTCTCGCCGGGAACCAGCGCGACTTGTTCGATCGGGTGTTTTGTGCCGATCGGCCCTTGCATACCGTGAATCAGTTCGTCCGCCACACGGGCGGCATGCGGAAAATACGTTCACTCCAAACAGAATTCGATCTCGATGACCATTGCCTTGATGGTGGCACATTCGACAATGCAGGTACCTTTGACGCAAGCGCATGCCGGAAGAGCGAATCTTTAGCGAACAGGAAGTGACGGACATCATCCGCCGCGCCGTCGAAATTTCCGAGCGTGGGTCGAACCCAGTCTATCAACCCGGCGTTACGCGTGCCGAATTGGAGCACATCGCCGCCGAAGTAGGCGTGTCGGTCGAAGCGCTCCACCAAGCGATCACCGAAGCCGGGCTGCGCACAGACAAGCGTGGCTGGCTGCATCTCACCGAAGAATTCGAGCGCGTAGTCGAGGGCGAACTCGACCCGGATCGGTTCGACCTCGTCGTGGAAGACTTGAAATCGTTCCGCAATGCGGGCCAACCGTCTATGGCGCAGATCGGACGCAAGATGACGATGTCTGCTTGGACCGGCGTGGGCCAAGCAAAAGTAGACGTGACGTCGCGCAACGGCCGCACGACCCTGAAGGTGAAGTCGAACGCGCTTTTGCAAGCGCTCATGACACTCCATCCTGGGTTGATCGCGACGATGATTACGGTCGGCGCGATGTCGGAGCAGGGCCTCGGTCTCGTCGGCGGGGCGATCGGCGTCGGGGTTATGACGCTGAGCACTGCAGCCTTTGCGTGGCTTACGAAGCGCGGCCATCGTCGCGCCGAAGAGATCGCGGACAACCTACGCGAGCGGATCGCTGCAGAGGTAAAGGACCAGGCCCGGCAAGGAAGTGCCGAGGTCGAAGAGCCGCTCCACCAACGGTTACAAACTTAGCCGAAGCGCTTACGAACCGATCTCGGCTTGGAACTGCTGCTTTGCTACTGCGAACTCCCGCATCGCCTCGATCTGCAGCAACTCCGCGTCTCCCAGAGAATCCGGGTTGTTGCCGGCGAGGTGCTTAACCAGCCCTTGCGCGGCTTGGTGCAACAGCCCCAACGCGAGTTCTCGGCGCGTATGGCTGCGTGCGTGCGACTCCGGCGCGTCGATGCGATCCATGTAGCTGAGAAAAGCTTCGACGCGTTTGAGGAACGCCGAGCCTCGCGATCTGAGCGCGGTCGCCTGCGCAGGGTCGGCTGCTTCGCGCAGAAGGTTGCGCAAGTTTGCGGCGAGGGAGTCGATGACGGGGTCGACAACTTTGACCGTCTCGCGATACCGCTTCTCCGCCCGCTCCGGCTCGCGCGACAGGCCCGTGGAGTTTGCCCGCTCGATGTCGGCGACGCTGTTCTCGAACTGCTCGGCGATCGCGTGCGCCTGGGCACGCTTGTACAAAGTCTCCGGGTCTTGCTTGACTTCGTACGATTTCGTATACGACTCGATCGCCCTTTCGAGTTCGAGCCGACCGACAAACAGGTCGCCCAACAGGCTGTGGGCGGCGGCGTTTTCCGGGTTGGCGACAATCGCCGCCGCGATGATTTCGTAGGCTCGGTCGCTTTTGCCGCCCTCGATCCAGGATTGGGCCGCCTCGACGAGGAACGCGCCTTCGAGGGGCATCAACTGCGCTGCCCTGGCGGCTTCGTCGGCGGCGAGGAACGGGTGGCCGGACTGACGAAGCGCGTCGATGTACGCCATTCGCGCCTCCACGCTCATCGGCTCGACGTCCACGGCGTCATGCAGCAGGGCTACTGCGGCGACAAGTCGCCCCTCGTTGAGCGCCTTGACTCCGCTCGCGAGCGGGGTTCTATCGATCGCGACGGTTGTGGGCGGCGCGACGTCCGGCTTCGTCGGCTCGGGCGTTTCGAAAATCGGCTTGGAAGGAAGGTCTTTGAACGGGTTCGAGTTCAGTTGGATGGCCCACGTGTTGGCGACGGACTGCGCGCCGTTTTCGGGGTCGAGCCTGCCGTTCTTGATGATCGAAACCTTGGTTTCGTTCTTCCAAAGCGAGCGTCCTCCGCGAGAACGCAGGACGTCGATCTTGCCGACAAGCTCTGCGCCCGTTCGCTTGAGCTCGAGAAACGCCACGTAGCTGGCATCGAGCGTTCGCGCGATGTCGAGGACGTCGCTGCGCTTGGCCGTCGTGGGCAGTCCGGGCAGTTTGCCGGCGGCGATTGCGGCGGTGATCGCGGGGTCGTCGCTACTCCAGACGATCGGGGCGACCTTGCCGTTTTGTTCGAGGTTGACCCCAAGCTTTCGCGACACCAAGACGTTCGGGTCCGCGTCGGTGAACTCGACGACCGTCTCCTGATAAATCAACATCGTCGGCCGCTGGGCGCCGATCGACACCGCCGCGAGTAGGATCGGCAGGATCATCCGAGAAGGCCGAGCTCACGGCGAACCGCGTCTGCGGCAGACTTCGATCCGGCGGCTTCGTACATCGAAAGCGCGGCCTCGAAGTGCTGCTTAGCGGCCGATTTCTCGCCGAGGCGTGTGTAGCAGCGTCCGATCAACTGATTGATCAGCGCCTTCTTGCCGCTGCCCGCGAGGGCGGCTTGAAAATCTCGAATCGCCCCTCGATAGTCGCCCGCCTTCATTTTGTCTTGGGCGATGCGGTAGGTGTTGTCGCTGACGCTGGAATCGTTTGCCGGAGCGCGCCGGCTTTCGCTGATATTGATCTGGCCCGGTCCGCGCTCGATCACGTTCGTGTCTTCCGGGCGTTCGGCTTGCGTGGTCTTCGGGGCGGTGGCTTCCGGCTTCGGAAGCTGCTCGGGGCTGATCTCTACGACCAGCGGCCGTCCGGAAGATGCCGAAGGTAGCCGGCTCGGGTTGCGGTTTGCGGACGCCGGCGGAAGAACCGGACGGTTCGCGCCGCTGTTCGGCCGCGCTGCAGGCTGAGACGACGGCCCCTGTTCGGATGCCTCGGTTTCCGGCGACCGGCCCGCTCCCGGGTTCGCATTCTGCTTCGCCGCGGCGCCTGCGGGTACATCGAAGCCTCTGGCGCCGGCATCGGCGAGAAGCGTATCTGCTGCAGGCGGCTTGTCCTCGGCGCGCGGCCAAGCAAAAGCCATTCCCACCGCGACGGCGACGAGGCCGGCGGACACCGCTCCGATAAAAGCGAGCTTTCGGTTCGGCATCGGAGCGGGTGGCGGGTCCTTCATGGCGCGCAACTGCGCGAGCTTGATCGCGTCGATCTTCGATTCGGGCCGAATCCGGACAACCTCTTCGTAGCAGCGGATGGCTTCGGGGATGTCGCCTTTTTCTTCGTGCACCATCGCCATCAGGGCGTAGGCGCCCGATTCTTGCGGGCTCTTCTTGAGCGCGGCGTGCGCGATGGCCATCGCCTGGTCGAACTTGCGGTCCGCCACACAGCGGTACCCTTCCTGCAAGACTTCGCCAACGTCCAACACCATGATCTCGGCGGCTTGGAGCTTGTGCCCGCAGGCCACGCAGAACACATTCGAGGCAGGATTCTGCGTCTGACACTCGTTACAATTCGTCTCTACCATAATCGTCACACCTTAGACGCACCAAGGCACTTGAAACGTTGAGTTTACTTGATACGACGTCCGGTAACATCCCGCCGATGAGCCCGCGAATCGCGCTTCTGGACCCGCACACGGTCAATCAGATCGCGGCGGGCGAGGTCGTCGAGCGTCCGGCGAGCGTGGTTAAGGAACTTGTCGAAAACGCGATCGACGCCGGGGCGACGCGCGTCGAAGTGCGCTGCGAAGAGGCTGGAAAGTCCGTTATCGTCGTTTCCGACAACGGCTGCGGCATGGGCGTGGACGATGCGGAATATTGCCTGGAAAGGCACGCCACCAGCAAGATTCGCTGCGCCGGCGATCTGCTGAAGGTGACGAGCCTGGGGTTTCGGGGCGAGGCCGTCCCGAGCATCGCTTCGGTCAGCCGCATGTCGATCACGACGGGCAGCGGCGCCGAAGGGCGCAGTCGGTTAGTCGTCGAGTACGGCAAGATAGTTGAGCGCGGCCACGTCGGCGGGCCGAGGGGCACTGAAATCGAAGTTCGGGACCTGTTCGGCAACACGCCGGCCCGACTGAGGTTTTTGAAGTCGGACAACAGCGAGTGCGCGGCGATCGCCGAGGTGGTGTCGAAGTACGCGACCGCGCACCCCGACGTCGCTTTTTCGCTTCGGTTCGGAAGCCAACTGTCCATTTCCACGCCAGGCACCGGAGACCTGCTCGACAGCCTGGCGCAGGTCTGGGGCTCGGATTTCGCGAGGTCGCTCGCGGAGATCGACAGCGTCTCGGCTGGGCTGCGCGTGCAAGGGTTCGTAGCTCCGCCGCATGTCAACAAGCCGGGGCGCACGCACCAGCTGTTCTTTGTCAACGGCAGGCCGATCCGGTCTAAGACTCTGTTCGCAGCGGTCGACGCCGCCTACCGTAGCTTGACGCCGGAGCGGCGCTATCCGGCGGTCGCGTTGCAGATCTCGATCGACCCCGCCGACGTGGACGTCAACGTCAGTCCCACAAAGAACGAAGTGAAGTTCCAGCGCGAAGGACAGGCGTTCGACGCGGTTCGGCTTGCGGTCAAGGGAGGGCTGATGGAGCACGGGCTCATGCCGAGTGCGGAGCATGCGTTTGCGACCGTTGCCTCGGACGGGGCATCGCTCGGCTCGATGCCCGCTGCGCCGATCGAGGTCGTCGCGGACCTGTTCCGAGAAATGGCGCCGCCCGCCCTCGAGCCCGGGCAGAGGTACCCGTTCGGAGACCTTCTCGACGACCTGCGGGTTTTGGGGCAGGTCATGAACACGTTTATCGTCGTGTCAACCAGGCGCGGCATCGGGATCATCGACCAGCACGTCGCGCATGAGCGCGTGCTGTACGAGTACCTTTGCGGGCTGCGCGGCGGCGGCCCGGTGGAAATGCAGCGGCTGCTGTCGTCGGAAACCGTCGAGTTCGACAAGTCCTCCGCGCATGCCCTCGCCGAACGCCTGGAAGACCTCGCGGCCTTGGGCTTCGAAGTTGTGCCTTTCGGCGCGCAGGCGTTTTTGGTGCGCGCGATTCCAGCCGCAGCCAAAGGCAAAGACTACCGAGGGATTCTAAAGGACGTTGCGGCCGGATTGGTCGAGACCGAGGGCCGCGTTCGCCCGGAGACGCTGCGCGAGAAGATGTGGATCACCTCTGCTTGTCGCATGGCGGTTAAGGCAGGCGACCCGTTGACGCACATCGAAATGGAGCACCTTATTCGCGAGCTCGCCGGCACCGAGAACCCTTATCTTTGCCCGCACGGCAGGCCGATCACGATCACCTTGACGGTCGACGAGCTCTTGCGCCGGTTCAAGCGCACTTGAGGGTGCTCGGCATCGACCCCGGCTTCGGCAGACTCGGGTATGGCATCGTCGATCGTGTTCAGGGCGTGCTTCGCGCCGGCGAAAGCGGGCTGGTCGAGACCGACAAGAATGCTTCGCTGCCTGCCAGGCTGGCGCAGATTCATTGCGAGGTCGTTCGACTGATCGCGCGCTCCAAGCCGGACTGCATCGCGACTGAGGCTTTGCTGTTTGCGGCGAACCGCACGACGGCGTTCGACGTTTCGAAGGCGCTCGGGGTCGTACTGCTCGCCGCCGCAGAGGCGGACCTGCCTTGGTCGGAGTACACGCCTCCTGAGGTGAAGCTCACCGTCACCGGCTCGGGCGCGGCGAAAAAGCCGCAGGTTCAGTTCATGGTCGCGAAGCTGCTTGCGTTGCCCGATCCGCCGAAGCCCGACGACGTGGCGGATGCGCTCGCGGTGGCGTTGTGTCACGCGATACGCGGCCGGCTCGCGGGCATGTGAAGCGGGAGTTGTGCGGTATCCTTTTCGGCGGCTAGACGGCGGGATTTCTCGCCGTTTTTTCACGAATTCCGAATGCATCAACCGACCAACCACGCGCGCCGAGTGGCAGTTTTGGGGGCGGGCACGATGGGCAGCGGCATCGCCGCGCATCTTGCCAACCTCGACTTCGACGTCACGCTTTTCGACCTTACGAAAGAATCGGCCGAAGCGGGGTTCGAGAGGGCAAAGAAGGCAAGGCCGCCTCACTTTTATGGTACCGAGACGGCGAGCCGCGTTCGCTTGGCATCGCTCGACGGTCCGCTCGACGCGATCCGCGAGGCCGATTGGGTGTGCGAAGCGATCATCGAGAATCTCGATGCGAAACGCGATTTGTATTCGGTGATCGAGCCGCTTTTGCGCCCCGAAGCGATGGTCAGCACAAACACGAGCGGACTTGAGATCGCGCTACTGTCCGAAGGATTTTCGGATAGTTTTCGGCGGCGGTTCATGGGCACACACTTTTTCAATCCGCCGCGTTATTTGAAGTTGATCGAGTTAATCCCGACCGGCGCGACGGACTCCAAAGAAGCGGCGAAGATGACCGCTTTTTTAGAGGACTTCGTAGGAAGGAGGGTCGTTCTTGCGAAAGACACGCCAGGCTTCATTGCGAACCGCTACGGCATGTGGGCGTTGATGCAGTCGCTACACACGGCGGAGAAACTGGGCTTCACTTTCGAAGCCGCCGACGCGATAACGGGTCCGTTCTTGGCACGTCCGCGAACCGGTACGTTTCGCCTTGCCGACCTGATCGGCCTCGATATTATGGTGGACGTCTGCGACAACCTGATGCGTAGGTGCGAAAACGATCCCCACCGGGACGCCCTAAAGACTCCGGCGACGATGGCCCGGCTCGTGGAACAGGGCTGGATCGGCAACAAGGCCGGCGAGGGGTTCTACAAGAAGGAGGGCGACCAGTTCTTGACTTACGACCCGGCCCTGGGCAAGTACCGGCCGCGTGTCGAGCCCGGCCTTGCTGGGTTGGCTACGAAAGCGGGGTTCGGCGAGCGCGTTCGCGCCGCGCTGCAGGCAAAAGACGAGGTCGGCGAATTTGTGCGTGAGCACCTGCCTAAGGCATTGCATTACGCCGCCTATGTCGGCCCGGAAATTGCGTACAATGTGCGCGATTTCGACGACGTTATGAAATGGGGCTGGGGATGGTCGATGGGACCGTTCGAAATGATCGACGCCATCGGATACGACGCAATTGCGCCGTTTATTCCAAACAAGCCTCTTTATGAAGAAACGCCTTTCTATGCAGAAAAAACCTCTTTAGACCTGGAAAGAACGGTACATGCGCCGATAAAGCAGGATGCGCGGTTCGTTCGGCTCGACGATTTTACGCTCGAGAAATCCGGCGAAGGCTGGGCGTTGCGCGACGACGGTATGGGCGGCCATATTTTCGAGTTCTGCCGGAAGATGGGAACCATCGATCCGACCGTGATCCATGCCCTTTGGGAGCATTTGCAGGAAAACCCCGAAGCGCGAATCACGCTGGCGGCAGGCGGCGGCGCTTATTCAGCCGGCTACGACTTGCAGATCATATTGGCGCTGGCGGAAGCCGGAGACTACGAGACCATGCGGAAGGCGCTCGTAGACCTGCAGCAAGCCGGAATCGCGTTGCAGTCCGCGCGCTCGGCTGCGGCGGTTCACGGCTATGCGCTCGGCGGAGGCTTCGAGCTCGCGATGCGATGCCGAACGCTCGTCGCCCACACGGAGGCGGTCATCGGTTTGCCCGAAGTCCTGGTGGGGCTCGTTCCCGCAGGCGGCGGCACGGCCGAAATGCGCAAACGAACCAACGGCGACGCCAAACAGCTCACCGCGGGCGCGGTGATGTTGGCCGCGGGCAGAAAAGCGATGGCGGCGCAAGCTAGAAAAAGCGAGTTGCTGCGGGGCACCGACGTTTTTTCGCCGAATCCTGACGACCTTCTTTTCAGGGCTCTGCATGCGGACCGAACCGAGCGGCCGCAGGTTTCGTGGACGGTTGCGCCGCCGATGGTTGCCGGCATGATCGATACGGAAATCGACAAGTTGCGTGCGACCAACGAAATCGGCGAATACGGCGAAGTCCTCGCAGGAGAAGTGAAGCACATCTTTGTGAAAAGCGAGAGCGAAAAGCATGCTTTGGAAATGGAAATCGAAGCGTTTTTGCGGTCGATGGGCAAAGCGCGCACGCATTTGCGTATTCGGCACATGCTGGAGCACGGCAAGCCGGTGAATAATTAACGATGAAAATATTGGTGCCGATTAAACGCGTTCCCGATCCGTATGCGAAAGTTAAAGTTAACGCGGCAGGCGACGGAATCGAGACGGCAGGATTGAAATATGAAATCAATCCGTTCGACGAGATTGCGGTAGAAGAAGCGGTTCGTCTAGACGAAAAGCACGGCTGCGAAGTTGTTGTCATTTCGATCGGCGGCCCGGAGTGTGACGAGCAGTTGCGGAAGTCGCTAGCGATGGGTGCGCATCGAGGGCTGCACGTTGAAACGAATGAGACGCTTGATTCGTTGGGCGTCGCGAAAATCCTGAAAGCGGTCGTCGAAAAAGAAAGCCCGGACATCGTCCTTATGGGCAAGCAGGCGATCGACGACGATGCCAACCAGGCGGGGCAGATGCTGGCGGCTCTGTGCAACTGGCCGCAGGCGACTTTTGCGAGCAAGGTCGACATCGACGGCCGCAGCGTTCGGGTGGAACGCGAGACGGATACGGGGCAGGAGACGCTGGAGATGCCATTGCCGTGTGTGATCACGACAGATTTACGGCTGAATGAGCCGCGGTACGTTGCGCTTCCGGGAATTATCAAAGCGCGATCCAAACCGGTCGACAAATTGTCGTTGGCCGATCTCGGGGTTAATACCGAGTGCCGCGTAAAGACAACGGAAATGCATCCGCCCAAGCCGCGGGCGGCGGGCAAGAAAGTCAACAGCGTCGCCGAATTGGTCGCCGAATTAAAAGCGGCGGGAGCGCTTTAATGGCGGCGATTCTGCTCGTCGCGTTTGTCGCATCAGATTGCGAGCCGTTGGCATCGTTCGCCCAGAAAATGAGGACTGCTTACGACCTCATCTGCCTTGGCGGCGACGGCCCGCAAGATTTGGGGGCGGAGCGCGTTATGAACGGCTCGGGACCGATTCCGCCGGCGGATGCGCTGGCGGAATCGATAGCCGCGGCCGCCGCCGGTTACAGCGTCATCGCGTTTCCGGCGACGATGGCGGGGAAAGATTTGGCGCCGCGCGTTGCCGCGTTGCTAGACCTGCCCATGGTCAGCGACGTCATGTCGGTCGAGTCGCCGAAATCTTTTCTGCGCCCGATGTTCGCCGGCAACGTGACCGCGAAAGTCGAGGTCGACTCGGAGCGGTTTATCGTCAGCGTCCGGGCGACGGCCTTCCAGAGCGTAAACCGGGGCGGCTCGTCTGCAGCTTCGGCTTTTGCGATGCCGTCTGAAGGGGCGACCAAGCGCGTTTCGGTGGACGAGAAAGCCGGCGGCAGGCCGGATTTGACACAGGCGCGTGTCGTCGTTTCAGGCGGCAGGCCGTTGAAAGACGCCGAGACTTTCGAAAAGCTGATCGGCGGCTTGGCCGATGCCCTCGGCGGAGCCGCGGGGGCGACGAGGGCGGCCGTCGACAGCGGCATCGCCGCTAACGAGTTGCAGGTCGGGCAGACCGGCAAGATCGTTGCGCCGGAGCTGTACATCGCCGCCGGCATCAGCGGCAGCACCCAGCACATGGCGGGGATGAAGGACAGCAAGGTCATCGTTGCGATCAACACCGATGACGACGCGCCGATCTTCGAGATCG